>JAGVDA010000115.1 GCA_020058975.1 Thermosynechococcus sp. WC_1
CAGAAATGAAGCGTTGCGTTTGATTAAACCGATCGCTGCCGTTGATTTCTCGCCGCACAACAGGCTGAATTGCGGCGATCGCCACGGCTTCGGTCGGATGCTCCCAGTAGAAGTGAGATCGCGTGGTGTGCCCCAGCAGCTCCAGCGCATAGAGCGGGTCAATCTTGGGGAGCGCGAGGGAAATACTGGCGATCGCCGCCTTACCGTTTGAGTTTGATGCCTGATTTGATACCTGAAAGGCGGCCAGACACTCATAGAGCGCCTTGGGGTCTTGCATCAATGGAACTCGAAACGGCGTAACGGTCATGGGGTTGCGGTTATCCCAGAGAGCCAATCTTGGGGCTTCAGGTATGTCTCATAAAGCTCGGCTTCGCGGGTACCAGGTTGTGGCTGGTAGCCATATTCCCAGCGCACCAGGGGCGGTAGAGACATCAAAATGGATTCCGTGCGCCCGTTGGTTTGCAGACCAAAAATGGTGCCTCGGTCATAAACCAGGTTGAACTCAACGTAGCGACCCCGTCGATAGAGCTGGAAATTGCGCTCCTGCTCGCCGTATTCCTGATGGCGATGTTTCTCGGCAATGGGCACATAGGCTGGCAAAAACCCTTCCCCGCAAGACTGCACAAAGGCAAACAGTTCATCCCATGAGCGCTGGGGTGGAACCCCGACCTGAGCGCTGTGTAACCCCGCTGGGCCTTGGGCATCGGAGCCTTGGTACAGGGCATTCATGCCGTCTTGGTAGTCAAAGAAGATGCCGCCCACTCCGCGTGTTTCTTGGCGGTGTTTGAGGTAGAAATATTCGTCGCACCAGAGCTTAAAGGTGGGGTAGTAGTCGGGAGAGTGGCGATCGCAGGCATCTTTGAGGGTGCTATGAAAATGCACCACGTCTTCTAAAAATGGATAGTAGGGCGTTAAATCAATGCCGCCGCCAAACCACCAAACTGGCCCTGCCTCAAAGTAACGATAGTTGAGGTGAACCGTCGGAATATACGGACTTCGAGGGTGCAGCACCATTGAAGTACCCGTGGCAAACCAGCGGTGGCCTGCGACCTCTGGGCGCTGGTTCACAATAGAGGGCGGCAGATGATCGCCATACACTTCCGAAAAATTAACGCCGCCCTGCTCAAACAAATCGCCGCCCATCATCACCCGTGAGCGACCGCCGCCGCCTTCGGGTCGCTCCCATTCGTCTTCTTGAAACGAACCGCCGCCATCCACAACCGCCAGCTTTTGGCAGATAGAATCTTGAAGCGATCGCAAAAACTGGCTCACCCGCGCCTTAGAATCGGCAGGTGGGCCATTGAGGCTTGAATTGACTTCGGCAGTTACAGAAACAGTCATGGCAGTGATGGCGCTCAGACAACAGAAGATTCAGCGCCAGAGCAGCAACCGCTATTTAGGTCACTGACCTAAACAAACTGGTTTTGATTCTGGGCTATCCTCAATTGAGCCACAGGACGGCTGACTCTGCGGGAGTTCTGCCGGATTTTTAACAAAACTTTGGCATCTATGGCAGTGGCAGCTAGCGCTTGAGCTTTACCGTAAAGTCGTAGCGGGTACTCCAAGGGTTGTTAATTGCCGCCGTCATACCAATGCCCTCAATGGCCTGGGTAAACGGGGTGGCAGAGGGCGCAAGCTTAGGCAGCAGCGGGCTATTCTGCATCATTGCTGCCATTCGCGGCAGGTCTACAAAAAACTGACCCATATTTGAGCCGAGGTTAGCAGACTGCGTTTTTTTAAACAGCGCCGCATCGGCGAGGGAATTGTTTTGAGGGGTTAAAATGCGCTCAGAAATTGGCGCACCAAAGGTAAAAAAGGCCACATCCCCATCGAGCCAGCCGTGGGTTGCCAGGGGTAGACTGGGTGGTACTTTCCAGGTTGTTACGGTGCGGTTGCCCACTTTTGATTCTGCTACGAGAAAGCTGTTGCGATCGCGCATGGCAGCATCCAGCTTCTTGAATGCCTGATCCGCCTTGGTGCGGTCATTGGCCTTTGCCAACATCATCATGCCAACGCCCTGCTTAGATGGGTTGGCAGTGGGCACTACCGCCATCACAAATTCGCCATCCATCCAGCTTACAAAATCTTTTTCAAAATCTACGCCTGTAGATTTCAGCAGACTCGCCTGAATTTTACTGGGGCTTATTGGCACAATAAGCTGGGTTTCGGTGCCCTGGGTGTAGTCTTGCCAAGCCTGCCGAAAGTCGCCGCCAGAGGTGGTCATAAGGGTGTCTGCTGGCAATAGCCGAGCCAGGGTTTGAGACTTATTGCTGCCCTTTAATTCCTGCTTAGAGTCTGGCTTAAGCCAAGAGATTGCCTTAAAGTTGAGTCCACCATCTTCTATTTTGATAGTAGAGCCAAACCCCTGTACCGCCTGCACTCGCGCAATGGTAGACTGCGCCGTACCTCGTGCTGGATTTTGCAGCAGCCCTGCCGTGGCGATGGGCAAATTGACGTAAAGTTGGGCAAAGGCAGCGCCGTCATCTACCTCACTCATGGCCTCTTGAAGTCGAGGCGTTTGGGCCAGAGAAGGTGCGCCCCGATAGGTATCAATAACTTGGTTGAGCGTATTGTTGCCATTGCTCACAATCAACAGACGGTTCTCTAGCATCACGGCCGAAATTGCTTTGCCAGTCTGCTCCTTAAACGTTTGCACCTCTACGTCTTTATAGGTGCGTTTCTGAGGGGTGCCGCTTCCTGCTGCACGGCTTAAGACAGATTGCGCTTGCTGAGCGTCTTTGATCGGTAAAAACCAGACCGTCGCATTTGCACCCACTTGGGCGACATCTTCAGGCGCGGGGGAGAGCATTACAAGGTTCATCTGTGGCCCCACCCAAGGCCGAATATCCTTGTCGTAGGTCAGGCTAAAGGGGGTCAAAAATTCTGTCTCAAACCCCTTGAGCTGATCTTGCCAGCGGATTTTAGTTTCTGGGGTGCCAAATTCCTTAAGCTGTCGCCACGGGCTTTCGTCAGTCGAAACCGTCAGGCTCAAGAGTGCAGTTTGAGGGGTCAGCAACGCGCCTAAGGGAATCACGCTCCCTGACTGTCGGCCTTTCAGTAAGAAGTAGGCTAACGTGCCCCCTGCTACAAGTAGGGCTGCGCCACCTAAGGTTAGAGCCAGCGATCGCCCTCTTTTTGACGTTGCCTGCTTTTTGAGTGCTGCGCGTCGCTCCGTGTTCATTGAGCCGTTCTACCTTTACTAACCGTTGAACAAACCTATCAAGACAGCCCCCAGCAAGAGAGTCTTTCAAAGACCTCAAATAACTGACTGCTCAGTATAGCTTGTTCTGCCCCATCCTTAAGCCTTCGCTAAATACATGCTCAAAACCTGTGATAGCTAAAGATGCTTGAGCTTAATCCTTGCATCTACAGAGAACCCCGAATCTGGGCGATCGCCCGATTAATCGCCGCCACAATCACCCGATGTTCCTGCACCTGAATCCGCGCATGGAGCGTTTCTGTCGTGTCTTCCGGCAGCACGGGTACCGCAGCCTGTACTAAAATCTCACCGCTGTCTACCTCTGGTACGACCCAGTGTGCCGTACAGCCCGTAATTTTTACTTGGGCTGCGATCGCCTGTTCTACTGCCCGTATCCCCTTAAAGCTGGGCAGCAAACTCGGGTGAATGTTTAGCACCCGACGGGGGAACGCCTCGAGCAAAACAGGGGTAACAACCCGCATCCAGCCTGCCATCACCACTAGCTCAACGTCATACTGCCGCAGCACATCTACAATCGCCTGATCTAAAGCCTCGCGGCTGGCGTAGTCACGGTGGTTTAAGAGCTGGGCGGGAATGTTGTGCTGCTGCGATCGCACTGCCGCCTTTGCCTGAGGGTTGTTGTAAACCAAAACCGCCACTTGCGCTTCGAGGTGTTGCTGGGCAATGGCCTGGGCGATCGCCTCAAAATTGCTGCCCGATCCTGAAGCCAGCACCCCAAGCTTCATCGGCTTTTCGGGGTTTGCTGTGCGGTAGGGCGTGACAATGGGTGAGCAAAGACATTGCGAAGCCCAATCAGGCAGAAGAGAACTTGTCATAAATGCACTAGCAAAAAAGAATAGCGATACACTGGCAAAACCTACCGCACCCCGAATCTACAGCATTCCAAAGGGCTATGAAACCAGCGCTTTCTTTCTTACGCTCTAACACGCTTGCAGCCTGGTTATTTTTAAGCCCTGCCGTGGTGCTGCTGGGCGTTTTTGTGCTGTGGCCAATGGCCTACCTATTGTATCTGAGCTTTACCAGCGGTAGCTTTACCCGTACGGGCATTCACTGGGCAGGGTTTACAAACTACGTTCGGCTCTTTTCCATGCCAGATTTTTGGGAGGTGCTGAAAAATACGTTGGTTTTTACGGTGTTTACTGTGATTCCAAGTCTTGTGATTCCCCTAGGGTTGGCGGTTCTGCTAGACCGTAAGCTGCTGCTGCGAGATGTCTGGCGCACGGCTTTTATCCTGCCTTCCTTTATTTCTTTGGTGGCGGCGGGTCTGGGCTTTCGCTGGCTGTTTCAGACCGATGGCCCTGTCAATGTGCTGCTCTCTACTGTTGGGGTAGAACCCATTCCCTGGTTAGGGAGTCCGGTCTGGGCAATGCCTGTACTGATTTTGCTTAGCATCTGGAAGCAGCTTGGCTTTAACTTAATTGTGTTTTTAGCGGGTCTACAGACCATTCCGGCCTCTCGGTATGAAGCCGCTACCCTTGATGGTGCCAAAGGCTGGCAAATGTTTTGGCACATTACCCTTCCAGGGCTGCGCCCAACGTTTCTGTTTGCGGTTGTTACCACGGCAATTTTTACGCTCCGTAGCTTTGAGACAATCTATGTGGTCACAGGCGGTGGCCCGCTCAATACCACCAATATTTTGGTCTACTACATTTATGAGCAGGCGTTTAGTCAGTTTGACTTTGGCTATGCTGCTGCTGCCGCAACCATTTTGCTGGGCATCACCTTGGGGCTGGTCTACCTTCAGATTCGGGTTTGGGATACGGAAAACTAGAAGTTTTCCCAGTGCGATCGCCGCCCCACAAATTCTTTAGGAGAACGTTGGGCATCGAGTGAAAGAGCATTGCCCTGAGAACCCTGAAACCATTTTGAAAGCGCCGTTAATGTTTGGGTTAAATCAGGGGAGAGCATCCCCGCCGGAGACTCTGTCTTAAGGCTTTCCCATAATTGAGCCACCTGAGACGTCCATTCTTCTGCTTCCGTGCAGCGGGTTTTCCAATGCTGAACGGCGGTTTCGTACTCGCTCGCCTGCTGCGCCTGACGTAACACCTGCTCCTGTAGGTCATTGACCTGTTGTTCTAGCTGCTCTGAGCGAGTTTGAGCGAGTTTAGTGTCTTGCTCAAGCTCATAAGCCGTGTGCTGAAGCTGCGCCTGCAAGATAGACTGACTTGACAGCTCATTTTGTAGCTCTGTAATTTGGCGTTGGGCGTTCAGGAGCGTGGTGCTAATGCCCTGAATAAACTGATCCTTCTGAGAATCGGGACGGTTGCGATCTTTAAGGGCGGCAATCATCGTTTCTCGGTGGGTCAGCATTTCCTCCGCCTGCTGAAGTTTTGACTCTAGCGATCGCGTAGACAATTCTCGATTGCGAAGCTCTGTCCGCAGACGGTCTGCTGTTTTTTGGGCAATAATCCGCTGTTGAGTTTCCTGCACCATCGAACCCTGAAGGGCATCAAGCTGAGCTGTCGCCTGCGCTTTTGTATCCTTGAGGCGATCAAGTTCGGCACGCACTTGCAGGATCTGAAGCTGGAGCGCAGAGCATTCATTCTCTTTTTGCGAAATGAGGACGATCGCCTCCTTGCGCTCAGATTGCGTAGCCTGGAGCTGCTGCTGAACCGTCTCTAAGGCGTCCTGAAGCGCCTGCTGTTCAGAAACCTGGAGCTTCAGCGTCTCAATGGCCTGCTTTTGAATATGAGAAAAGGTTTCAGTGGTCGCAAGCTGGCCTTCTAAAAATTCTTGGTCGATCAGCTTTTTCTTAAGTTCGTCAATATAGAGCTGACACTGATATAAAGCCTGCTCCAGTTGCCGAATGCGCTTTCCTTCAGGCGGCGGTGACTCTCCAGGGGTAGAAAACTGGATGGACTGGGCGACCTCACTGAGCAGGTCAGAAACGGAAGACATTGACGTAGACAGATCAGAGACTGCCTCAGTGGAGAAATTTTCCTGAGTATTTTCAGACACACTGAAATCCTCATCACCCACATTCTGCATGAGTAGGCTGGGGCGTTGGGGCGGTTTGGGGAATTGCGTGGTCGAGTCCGTGGTTGATTCTGTAGGCACGTCCTCGCGGTTCCACAGAATTTCAAGTTGTTGTTCCACAATTGTTATTTCACAATATTGTTCCGCAATATCGCAAAGGTAGAGTGTTTGATTGAGTTAGCCTGATGGCTCATTGCATCAAAACACTGACGCATTGCCCCCGATGCTGTGACAGCTCAAAGTAGACGCCTCAAATTACCTGTTATTATGGCTCACTCTTGTAGAAGACGCCGATTAAAAGGGAATGCTAAAAGACAACAGGCTGCCTTTGTAGGCAAAACCCAAAGAAGTGCAATATGATAGCAGCCAACACCAGCTTAAGCTGGCTGGCTTAATCTTAAATTAATTACTATGGTTTTAGCCGATGGCTTTGCTTTATTAGACTCATCCCGTACTTTTACGCCAGAAGAGTCTGATGTTTTTAAGCTTTTAGAGGGTGAAATTTTATTAAAGCCCAGAGCCTACAGCGCATCGGGTGGGGCAGTCACCGCTCAGATGTACCTGCCTTCATCGCGATCGCATGTGTGGACAAACCTGACAGACTATACGCGCTGGGTTCAGTATTTTCCTGATATTGTGCAAAGCGAAATTTTAGAGAGTGACCCACAGCGGCCCCACAGAGGGCGTCGAATTTATCAGGCTGCTCGCAAAAACTTTCTAGTGTTTACCGCCCAAGTTGAAATTCATCTGCGAGTCTTTGAAAACCTTCAGCGCCAGATCCGCTTTCGGATGGAGCGCGGCAGCTTTAATGATTTCTCGGCAGAATTAACGCTTGATGACTACGACAATGGCACAGTGTTGACCTATTCGGTGGAAGCCACACCGCTGATTCCAGTACCAGGCGTATTTATTGAGCAGGCCATGCGTTACGACCTACCTGGCAATATGCGCCAGATGCGTCAGGTCATTTGCGCGACACATCCAGCAACCTAAGCCGTTAAGCCTGACAAAATCAAGTCTACGCCTGAACCAATTCACGGGCATCCCGTTCTATCGGAGCCGTCAGTGCAGATTCTAAATCAGCACAGCCGAAACGTGCCTCTAAAATCCGCATCACCTCTCGCCCAAAATCGTTAGGGTTTTGTTGCCATGCCTCAAGACAAACCTCACCAAACATAGAGCCAAGCGGCTCAGGATTCCACAGCAGCTTTCTCACCGTCCAGGGTTTGACATTCATCGGGTCGTACCCAGGCTGAATCATGTTGTTTTTGAACGCGTATTCTTCTAAGTGCGTATGGGGCTGTAAACCAATAAAGAAAATGGCAGGCTCTACCTTATCTGCCCCAAAAATGCGCTCTAGTTCGCGGTGGTAGGCAATGGTCTGACGAATGGTTTCAGGGCGCTCATCAATCACATTAAAAGAGTAGTTAACCGAGACGAGATCGTTAAAGCCAGCCTTTTTGAGATCGCGGCAGTTTTCTAGCACGGTTCTGAGGTTGTAGCCCATGCGCATCTTGCGCACCAGCTCCTGAGAGCCGCTGGTAATGCCAATCTCAAAATAGTTCATCCCCGTTTTAACCATGAGGTCGCACAGTTCGGGGGTCAAATTATCGGCACGGATATAGGCCGCCCAGTGAATGTCATCCATCCCCGCCGCCAAGATTTTTTGCAGTAGCTCCACTGCGTCTGCGATGTACTTACGCGCCGGAATAAACTGAGCATCGGTAAACCAGAAGTTGCGGATCCCGCGATCGTAAAGCTGCCGAATTTCTGCCACCACTTCATCGGCGGGGTTAATGCGCACCTGCTTGCCTTCGATGACGGTATAGATGCAGTAGCAGCAGTTGTGGGGGCAGCCTCGCTTGGTTTGTACCCCTACATAAAAGTCTCGATCTTGCAGATAATACTCAAACTCCGGCCAGATCGCCTCGACATAGCGGTAGTCACAGGCCGATTTTTCAAGGGGTGAAGGGAACTCATGAATCATGCGATCGCGGGGTTTTGTTTCGCCCACCACAAAGCACCGCTCATCGGCAAAATCTTCGCCTCGCAATAGCTTCTCCATCAGCGCTTCACCTTCGCCCACAGAGACAATCGTGCCCTTAGGCAATGTGCTGGCAACCTGCTCATAAAACACACTGACTGCGCCGCCACCCACCACCGTCCGGAGGTTCGTGCTGTAGCGCTTTGCTCGCGCAATGCCGCACTTGATCAGCCCTAAATTTCGCCACAGCTCGCCATAATAGCCACTGGCAATGCGCAGCAGCCCTACTGCGCCCTTCGCCTTCAGGAGCAGATTTTGCGCATAGAAAAACTCAAACGTATACTGAAGCGGATTGCCGCCCCGCCCCCCGACTGGCGCATAGATTTGAATGTCTCGCCAAGAAAACACCAAAACATCAGGCCGAAACTCATCAATACAGCGCTCTAGCGCAGACGTGAAGTCTAGGGGAGGCACCGTGCCCAAGTCAAAAATTCGCTGCGCTGCCTGGGGAAAGCATTTGTGAACATGATCTGCCAAATACACCACCCCAATCGGAAAAATGGGGTTACAGGGTAGGCGAACGTAAAGAATGCGGGCATCCATGCTGCTTAACCGCCTTTAGACCAGCGGCAGAATAAATATTTCTTAACACTCTCTCATTCTATCGCAGTCCCCTGGAAGCGGACGTCCTGAAATAGATCAAGCCAAAAGATCTCTGGGAACTGATCCCCAATCTATGGCGACAATAAAGAATGAATATTAAGGTTCGCCATGAGCATAAGAAATTGAGCCTAAGATACAGCAAGGCATAGGCAGGCTTGAGCTGTACGCACAAATTGATGCTGACCGCTACAAATTGCGTAGAGATTGGGCAAGCTAATGTTAAGCAATGATTCTTTCTCTAGAAAGAAATCAGATGGTAGTCACCTTTACAACAGCCAGGGATCAGGAGTGTTAGCTTCATGAGTAGGAATCAGTCAATATCACAAAATTCTGGTGAAGCCATGGCTCAGCTCATTGATCCCGTCCCGTCCAATATGTCCGATTTAATTTGCTGCTGTTATGTTAATTCAACCAGCAAAATTCAGATTGCTAGAATCACAAACATCCCAAACTGGTACTTTGAGCGCGTTGTCTTTCCAAGTCAGCGTTTGCTCTTTGAAGCTTCGCCTGAAGCGCAGCTAGAGATTCATACGGGCATGATGGCTAGCTCAATTTTGTCAGACACAATCCCCTGCATGCAGCTTGAGATTACGGAAGATGCGGTCATTGAGCCAGCCTACACCCACGAAGAAGAGCGGCGACGCGAAGCTCAAAATGAAGGCGTTGTGCAAAAACAAGCTCAGATTGGCAAGCACTTTGAAAGTTTTTCTTCAGAGCCGTTAAAGTTTGAGATGGCTCAGATTTCCTAATCTTTGGTAGCTAACGCTAATTTAATAAAATTCTAAGCAGAATTTTCAAATCAGGGTCAAGTTTCTCCAAAGCTTTGAAAAAACTTGTTTGAACTTCAGATACGTTTTAATAAATTTTTTTGATTCGAGATTTTTAGACTCATTATTTTTATCTAGCGATAAATCGGCGGTGGTGGCGGCAGCAGCGGTCGCCGAGCAGCAGCGGGTGAATAGCCTGCTGCATAGATGCCCCGCGCGCCACGCGCATGACCCAAAGGCACTTTTTTGCTTGGAACGGCAATCCGCGCAGTGCGAAACTTTAGATTGGCAGAAGGGGCGATCGCCCGATCCAATTCTGAAAATCCGTTGCTTTTCGTCACTATCAGCACCCTAAATCCTTTACGGGTCAGATTTGCCTTGAGTGATTCGGCTTTGGTGCGATCACTAAAGATGCCAACTTGCATCGCAGGCTGGCCTTGATGGGACGTGCGAAATGCGCTGGGCTGCTGGGCGCGAACCTTAGCCTGCTGGGTAGCGCTTGAGGTGATCACCATTACAAGATAAGAGGCGCGTCCATTCGTGGAAGCAGCGGAAGACGCAAACACAGGGCGACTTGTTGTTGAACTTGAGAAAACTCGTTGAGGGGCTTTAGAAGACTTCTCAATGCGTCGGCTAGACGCGATTTGATAGGTGGGAGACGTGTCTCGGCTGAAGTAAACATGCCCAAGCGCCTTGCCGCCATAGGTGCGTTTGGCAAAGCGCCACCCAGAATTGAGATCGATTTTGAGAAAGCCTGACCGAATGCCGTGGGTACGGCCTAGCTGAATGGTCTTGCCGCTGGCACCTGAGCGGGCAGGAATCCCTAACAGCAGCACATCATTTTTCTGCTTTTGAAGGCTGAGCTGATACTTTAGCCCCAAATCTTGACCTGCCGCGCGAATGGAATAGCCGTTGCTGTCCATGCTGCGCCCACAAATTTTGGTGAAGTTGAAGTTCAGCAGTAGGGGTTCAACACGGGTAGGGCTTGACCCACTTTCTCGCCAGCACGGTTTTTCGTCAGATCGCTGCTCTAGCACGAGAAGGGTGTAGTAGCCTGAGGCACGAGGGACGGCGATCGCCACAAACTTATTTTGATTTACCTCCGTCTGTTCAAAGGTGACGGCATGGGATGGCATCGCCACAAACCCTAAAGATAGCGCCACAACGCCGGCAGATACGCGCCAAGGTAACGAATTAGGCTGATTCATCTTGAGTCCTCACACCATTAAGACAGCGCAGTTGCCGCAGCAAAAGCATTGCTTGTCTGCATAGACTATAAAACCATGCATTTAGGCTGTATTGTCAATGCTTTATCCCCATAAAGGTATACCCATCAGTAGGCATAAGGATTTTTCGGCTCGGGAATTGGCTCAATGACATTGGCCTGAATGACCGCCTGACGCTTACCATTCAGCGTTTCGGTCATCATTTTACCCTGAACCTTAAACCAGCCATCAGCAGGGACTTCACTTTTAGGCTGCGTAAACCTTACGGGCAGACCAACGGGATAGACATCTGCCGCGCAGCAGGTGATCACAAACCGCGTGAGGGTTAAGTAGCCCTGAGGTAAGTTTTTGGTATACACTACAAAGCCATCCACACTAACCTTTTGGCCTGCATAGGCATCGGGTTCTGGGTACACATCCAAGGTGCGAATCCAATCAATGAGCGATCGCGATTCTGAAGACCGATTAACGCGAAACGACTGAGGGCGCACCCGCGTCACAATGGCGCTATCTTGCAACCCGCGCTGAATGGCGGTGTCGCTGACAAAGGGTTTAGGCGCAATTAAAAAGCCAACTATGGCAGCAAATAGCAAAATTCCGCTCATGAACAGAGGCGGTAGCAGGGTCTGATGCTGCTCCCGCGCATCTGTTTGCCGCTGCTGCTTCGCCATGCGGATAATATTGAAGCTAGAAATTGCCAACAGCACAAACCCTGCCCCAATGCTGAGGCCAAAGTAGTTGGGATGAATGAGTAAACCTAATTTGCCAGAGCGCCAGTAATACAAAAACAGTGCGCCCCATAGCCCCAGCGCAAAAGTATGCATCCACTCCGATAGCTTTGACCATCGCAGACGCGGTAGAGAAGAGGTTGGGTTCATGACATCTCAATCCTTGGTATGTGGCACCGTTATTGAGGCAGTGTGCTTTGAAGACTAGCTAATATGTAAATTCATAAAGAGCGTCAAGATTAGGGTGAGCTGCACAATCAGCACAACCAAATAAATCATGGCGCGGGGGCGAAAAATGGTGAGCAGCAGCCCTAAGCTTTTGAGGTCAAACATGGGGCCAAAGACCAGAAACGCCAAAATTGCGCCGCTGGTGAAGGTGGTCGCAAAAGAGAGGGCAAAAAATGAATCCACTGTGGAGCAAATAGAAATCACCCCGCCCAAAATCAGCATGGCAACAACCGACGTGACGGGGCCTTGCCCAATACTCAAAACCCACTCGCGGGGCACTGCAACCTGAATGATGGCGGCGAGCAGGCTCCCTAGCACCAAAATGCCGCCTAGTTCCCGTAGCTCCTGCACCATATTTTCGAGCAGGAGGGGCAAGCGATCTTTCCAAGGAATATTGGGTTTGGGACGGGGGCGATTAACCGCAGCCGCTGCAACCGCATCAAAGGCAATGGGCTGACCGGGTTGTCCTAGCAAAAACGTCCCGGTCTGGAGGAGGGCAGGGGTATCAGACAGGCTAGGCTGCACCATAACATCCGGCATCCATCGAGAGAGTGCAGGCTGCAAGAAGGGTCGCATATCCTGCTGGATGCTAAAAATGCAGGCGACGGTTGTAGAAATGATGAGCGAAAACACGACCCGCAGCACCACAATTTCTGGCTGATCACGAAAGGCTGTCCAGGTCGCCCAAACCACTACAGGATTAATCGTGGGTGCCGCCAGTAAAAAACCGATCGCCACTGGAACAGAGACCCCCTGCATCAGCAGACGACGCGCGACGGGGACGTTACCGCACTCGCAGACTGGAAACAGAAACCCCAGCAGACTTCCGGCTAATGCCCCCAAAAATGGATTTTTGGGCATAAGCGCAATGAGCCGCTGCTCATCTACAAACAGCAGCAGTACGCTTGAGACCAGTACGCCCAGCAGCAAAAAGGGAATGGCCTCCACAATGAGGCTCAGAAAGAGGGTAAACCCACTATTAAATTGAGACATGCGACCCGTTTATGGTGAAATCGGCTGAAGTTGGAACGCTTTAGCTGCGCTGCACTCTCTACTCAAGGGTTGAGTTCCGGTTATTCTAGTTCAGCATAAAGGGTCGCAGCCATCCTCGCCAATTTACCTGGGTTGAATCTACTCTAGCGGCTGCTTTACCGCTGGATGGTCGTTTTGAGTAGAGTCAGAAACTGCCGTACTTGTTCTAAGTGTTCTTGCTCAGAGGGGTGTACTGGACAGTTCTCAGCATGGCGGTAGTCGGCGATCGCCTTTTGAGATTGCCCCATTGCCCCATAGGCATTGGCACGGTTCAGGTAGGCTCTAAAACAGTCTGGGTCAAGACGCAGCGCTTCAGAATAGGCCATAATAGCGCCCTGTAAATCACCGCTGCCGGCATAGGCAATCCCTTGGCCTAAATAGGTTTCACGCTGATGAATGCCAAGGCGTAACGCGGTCTTAAAATCTTCAAGTGCGCTGGGGCTATCTTGCACCTTCAGGAATGCATTACCACGGTTATGATAGGCTTCTGCACAGCCTGGATCTGCCTGAATGACCTGGTCAAAAATTGTGACTGCCGCCTGAAATTTTGCGTTTTCAACATAGTGCATCCCTTGGGTAAACCGTTCACTGGGCGCAGCGCAATGTAAGAAATTGGCGTCTAGATTGGCGAGTTTAGGGAGAGATGGAATGGCGTTGGGTTGGGGCCGCTGCGATCGCTTTGCAGCAAGGGAAGCGGTATCTTTTGGCAATAGAGACGGTTTTATTCTAGATTTAGGAGCGTTGGTAATTGAACTCAATGAAGGTAAAACAGTCTGTGGATGGTTGATGCAGGCCCAAAGGCCAAGGTAAAGCAGCACCCCGCCTAAGAATTTGTGCTGACTCATGTAATACAGCCCTGCGGCAATGGCGATCGCACTAGCGGCATACCCAACCTGCGCCAGCCATGAATGGGCTGGGGGCAATTTCCCAGACTTCCCCCACAGCAGTGCGCGTAATGCCCGAGCGCCATCTAAGGGTAGCCCTGGAATGAAATGAAATAGGCCAAGCGTCACATTAATAACCTTAATGGCTTCTACCAAGGTTAAAAGCGATTCGCCCAGGTTAAAGCGCAGCGATGCTAATCCACTGAGCAGCACAAAGATAGATAAATTGACCAGTGACCCAGCAAGGGAAACCTCTAGAAGCTGGAGTGGCCTTTGATAGTTGTCTTGAAAAGATGTCGTGCCGCCAAACCCGCGAAACGCAATAGATTGAACCGTCATCGCATAGGCACGACCTGCAAACGCGCGACCCAGCTCATGGAGCAATACTGAGACCAGCAGCAACAGCGCAGCGAGAAACCCCATCCCCCAGCCCAGCCTAAGCCCCGAGACGCCAGACAGTTGGCTAAAAATTAAGCTCCATACCGCCAACACAGGGAGGCAAGACAGCTCGATCGAAAGGGGAATGCCCCAAAGGGCTTTAACGCTCCAGTTTTGACGAAGAAGAGTCACAATGTTCGCTTCGGTGGGATGGGGAAGAGAAAACTTACTGCTGCTACCCCTAAAGGTGCCCATCTTTGAGGCTTAATCTTGCAAGCCCATTTATCGCAACCCTACTCACCTCATCCATAGCTGCATTAAGACAAAGCTGAGAAATCCGCTCCCTAAAGGCACACTCAAGTTATCAAGGCCAAACTTAGAGAAAGATTCTAGCCCTGTGGCAACGGCTGCAACAATAACTGCGGCTAAGGCAACTGGTGCAGAAAATCCATAGGCAAAGCTCAAAATAGAGCCGCTGACGATGAGACTGGCGATCGCCATAGTCGCGGTGCCTTCCCAGCTTTTGGTCATGCCCCACACAGTGTAGGGGTGCTTCCCAAAGCGTTGACCAATGAGCGCCGCGAGTCCATCGCCCCAAGTCATCACCAAAATGCCCAAAACGGCATGAGCCTGAAGCCCTTGAGTCCAAAAATAGGCAATGAGCAAGCCAATGCTGACAGAATAAAAAAATGTGCCAAAGCTCTTGCGACCCACGCCGCTAACGCTCGCTAAAACCGGATACCAGTAAGAGCCAAGGGTAGCAATACTAGAGATAACCGCTGCGGTAATGCCTACCCAAGCAGGAATATTAAGCCACCAAGCCAGCAAAATGACGTTGCCCACCCCAATGTGAACAATCTTGCGAGAAACCTCACCGCCAAGAGGCGTAAACCGAGCCACCAGTTCTGCTGCTGCTAGCACAATGCCCAGCCAAAACCCTACCCCTAGTAGTTGCCCTAGTAGTTGATGTTCCATTAACGTGATTGCGATGACCAAAAGGGAGCGGAAAGAAAGGCTGATGCTTTAGCTCAAAGTGTTGAGAGCAAAGCATTAAGCTCAAAGCAGCCTCAATTAAGCCTAGCAGTTTAGCCCGCCTTAACCTGATGGAAATTTTTTGGCGTCGAGCGTGCCTGATCAACGCCCTAATGTTTAGGGGTTCTATCGCTGTCTACGACCTGCATAGGATAATGCGCTAAATCCCCACTTTCTTGGTGGTTTAGTTCATTCACTGGCCTTGGAGATGGCTTATACCGCTCTGCCAACGTCTTAATCACAATATAAAGAATGGGCACCACAAACAAGCTCAGCACCGTAGAAACAAACATTCCTCCCACGATCGCCGTGCCTAATGACTGTCGTGCAGCAGCGCCAGGTCCGGTGGCGATCAGCAGCGGTACTGAGCCAATGGCAGTGGCGATCGCCGTCATTAAAATGGGGCGTAAGCGCTCAGAGCAGGCCGCCAAAGCCGCTTGGGTTAAGCTCAGACCTGTTTCATACATTTGATTAGAGAATTCCAGAATCAAAATGGCGTTTTTACTTGCCATCCCAATCAGCATCACAAACCCAATTTGCGTATAAACATCATTCGAGGTGCCCCGCGCCCAGATTGCCGCCAGCGCCCCTAAAATTGCTAGGGGCACCGTCAGCATAATAATAATAGGGTCGATAAAGCTCTCGTACTGCGCCGCTAGGGTCAGAAACACAAAAATGATGCCTAACCCAAAAATGACCACTGCCGCACCGCCAGACTGCACCTCTTCTAGAGAAATGCCAGACCACTCAAAGCTAAAGCCCTTGGGCAACACTTCCTTCGCCACGGTTTCCATCGCAGAGATAGCCTGACCCGAACTCGAACCCTGAGCAGAAGCGCCGTTAATTTCGACGGAACGAAACAGGTTGTAGTGGCTAATGACCGATGGCCCAATGGTCTGGCTAATTTTGACCAAGTTACCGAGAGGAATCATTGCGCCGGATTGCGATCGCACATAGAGCTTGTTGATATCTTCTGGGTTAGACCGGAACCGACTATCGGCCTGCACATAGACGCGGTAGGCACGATTGAACTGGTTAAAGTCATTAACGTAGGTAGAACCCAAGAAAATCTGAAGCGTATTAAAAATATCTTCGACCGAAACCTGAAGCTGATTGGCGCGCAGGCGATCCACCTCCACCGTAATTTGGGGCGTGTTGGCATTAAACGTCGGTCTTAGCCCCGTAATTTGAGGGCTTTGAGCCGAAGGATAGGCTCCTGCTCGCCCTAGAAACTGATTTAGAATTTCGCCAATGGTATTAAAGCCCACGCCAATGCGATCTTGAAGGTGAAACTCAAACCCGCCAAAGTTTCCTAAGCCCTGTACCGCTGGCGGTGCAAAGGGGATGACGGTCGCCTCCTGAATCCCAAGCAGCTTTGGAAACAGTCCTGTCGGCTGCGGGAAAAATCCGCCGACCACGCCAGCGACAGACTGCTCCGGTCTGGTGCGATCGCCCCAAGGCTTGAGTAAGCAGAAAATTAGCCCATTATTGGGCGTGGCACCACTAAAGCTAAAGCCCCCGACCGAAAAAATGCTCTGCACTTCTGGCTGCTGCTTCAAAATCGCTTCCGCCTGCGCCAAAACCTTCTCGGTGTAGCCGAGGGAGACGCCTTCAGGCCCCTGCACGATGGTAATAAAATACCCCTGATCTTCATCGGGGATAAACGCTTTAGGCACGACGGTATAGACCCAGTAGGTCAGCACCAGCGCGAAGGCAAACAGCGCAAGCACAAGAAACTTCAGGCGAATGACCTTACCCAACCAGCGAGAGTAAGCCAAGCGGGTTTGCTCAATGCCCCAATTAATGCCGTTAAAAAACCAGTTATTGGGTGCTTGCCCTGGGCGCAGCAGCAGCGCCGCCAGCATAGGCGTAAAGGTAACGGCGTTAAAGGTGGACACCCCCACCGAAAACGCAATGGTGAGCGCAAACTGTTTATAAAGCTGCCCCGTAGTGCCTGGAAAAAACGCCACAGGTACAAACACCGTCATCAGCACAATGGACGTGGCAATGACGGCTCCAAAGAGCGCATTCATCGAGGCGATCGCCGCTTCTAAAGGCCGCATCCCTTCTTGAATGCGACGAGAAATGTCTTCCACAATCACGATCGCGTCATCTACCACCAAGCCCGTTGCGAGGGTGAGTCCAAATAGGGTGAGGGTGTTAATAGAAAAGCCCAGCAGCTTAATAAAGATAAAGGTGCCAATAAAGGCAATCGGGATCACGATGGAGGTGATGAGCGCCGAGCGCCAGTCCTGCAAAAACAGATAGAGAATCAGCACCACCAGCAGAATGGACTGAACCAGAGAAATCACCACTTCCTCTGCCCCCGCCTCAATGAAGGTAGTGGTATCAAAGGCGATGTCGTAGCGCATCCCAGGGGGGAAGCTTTGGGACAGGCGCTGGATTTCGGACTTAACAGCCTTTGCCACGTCTAGGGCATTACTGCCCAACTGCTGGTTAATCCCTAGCCCAACCCCGCGATGGGTAATGCGATCGTTGGGGGTAAACCGCAGCACAGAACCATAGTTCTCAGCCCCTAGCTGGGCGCGACCGATTTCTCTGAGTCGCACTAAGGTGCCCGTACTCGTGGTTTTGACCACTAAGTTATTAAATTCTTCTTCGTTTTTAAGACGACCTTCTGCGGTAACGGAATACTGGTACTGCTGACCAGGGGCGGCTGGCGGCTGGCCTACCTGCCCCGCCCCCACCTGAAGGTTTTGCGATCGCAGGGAATTGACCACATCTTGAGGCGTTAGCCCTCGACTGGCAAGGCGTTCGGGATCGAGCCAGAGGCGCATTGCATACTTACGCTCTCCAAAAATCTGGAGTCCGCCCACGCCCCTAATACGCCGGAGGGCATCTCCCATGTAAAGATCGGCGTAGTTGCTCAGGTACACGTCGTCGTAGACATCTTGACCCGTTTTTTCGTCCCGCTCTGAGTACAGCCCAATTGCCAACAAAAAATTATTGTTGGTTTTTGTTACCTGTACCCCTGTTTGGGTGACAGGCCCTGGTAGTCGCGAGAGAACCGTAGATACCTTATTTTGGACATCCACAGCCGCTAAGTCTTGATTGCGGCCTAGCTCAAAGGTGAGGTTAATGCTGCTGGTGCCGTCATTTGCGCTGGTGGATTTGATATAGCGCAGTCCTTCAACGCCGTTGAGTTCTCGCTCCAAAATGTTGGTTACGGTCGATTCTACAACTTCTGCATTTGCGCCCACGTAGTTAGAAGTCACGCTAACCTGAGGCGGCGTAATTTCTGGATATTGCGCGACAGGCAGGGTCGGAATACAGGCTAGCCCCAGCAGCGCAATGATTAAAGAGCAGACCGTTGCAAACACGGGACGTCTTATAAAAAAGTCGGAAATAGAAAAAATCATCGTTCCGTGCCTGGGTTGGATTCTAGATAATTTATAAAACGGGTTTCGGCTTCGCTCAACCCTCAAA
>JAGVDA010000191.1 GCA_020058975.1 Thermosynechococcus sp. WC_1
CCAAATAAACTCGAATGCTGAGGAAGTCGGTGGGGCAAGCCGTTTCGCAACGTTTGCAGCCAACGCAGTCTTCAGTTCGAGGCGAGGAAGCAATTTGACCTGCCTTGCAGCCATCCCAAGGAACCATTTCAAGAACGTCCGTTGGGCAAGCCCGCACGCACTGCGTGCAGCCAATGCAGGTGTCATAGATTTTGACAGAGTGTGACATCGAATAAAAGCTCCAGTTATATAATCAAACGGCTCACCGTTGGATGCTTTTCAAAGGTGACCCCGACGGTCAAGAATGCTATAACGACACCTAGTTTACAGCAGCGGTTTTACCCCTCTGACAAATTTGCGCCGAAACTTCAAAGAACGTAACTTTATGGGGCAGTAGACCGCAGTTTTGCCCCTAGCTCTGCTTTAATGCGGTTCAGAATGTAGGTCTGGTCCATCGAAGCCAAAATCTCTCGGACAACAGCTCTAGGGCTATTAGGCCCCCAAGTTGCGCCATTGGCAACATAATGTTTAGCCACTTGACCAATGCCATAGGTAGACACCCCCGCCACCCCCGCCTGTGCTGCGGCGACAGATAAATAGGGCAGCAGGGTCGCCCCGCCCGTCAGTGGAGCCGCCAAGCCCATCAAGCCCTTAAGAGAACTAAGCCCCAAGTTTGTCAGCAGTTCTGCAACACTGATACCGCCCATGGCGATCGCAATGTTACGCAGTAGCCCTAGTGCCCCCTGTCGTGTCATGGGGATGCCGTAAAGCGTAGATAGGGTCACAATCATGGCGACATCAATAGTGGCGCTGCTGATCACGTCTAGAAAGGTGATGGGGTTAAGGGCGATCGCCAGTGCCTTGGTGGTCACGCTTTGCCAGATGATGCGGTTGGCTTGGCGATCGCGGATTTCTAGCTTACGGGCAAGGATCTGTTCGTTAATGTCATCGGCATAGAGCAGCGTATTGAGCGCCACCAGCGCCTTGCCTTCGCGGTCTAAGATTTCTAAAATTTTGAGCTTGAGGTCATCAATTTGGGGTGCGCCTGTCACAAGTTCAGCGCTCCAGCTTCCGTCTTTATTCTGAATGGGCTGAGCCACCAATGGAGCCGCCGCCGCCATCACAATCTCATCGGGTGAGAGCAATTCCCGCACTCGCTCATCTCGGATTTTTTGATAGATTTCAAGACGGTCGGCTTCAGGGTACTGATCAATTTTGTTGAACACCAACAGCATGGGCTTACTGGCTTTTCGCAGATCGGTCAGCGCGTCATACTCCACGCGGGTGATGTCGCCTGCCACCACAAACAAAATCAGGTCGGCCTGTTTAGCCACGTCCCGCGCCATTGATTCCCGCGCTTGCCCTTCAATTTCATCAATTCCTGGTGTGTCAATTAGCTCAATGCGAGACTTGCCTACCCCCGCCACAGAAATTCGCACCACGTTTGTCAATTCATCACTCTCTGGCTCCAGGCTCCAATTCGCCTGCTGAGTGGTGCGCGTAACGCCGTGGACTGGTCCTGTGGCAAACACAGTTTGACCCAGCAAAGCATTCAGCAAAGAGGATTTACCGCGACTCACCATCCCAAAAACGGCAATATGCACCACCTGCTGCTCTAGTTTTTGCAGCATTAACTGGAGCTGCTGAATCTCGGTTTCCAGTCCCGCTCTCTCTTGCTCGGTCAGATCAATGCGCTCAACCAATTGGCTAAGCGCAAACTGAGCTTGTTGATAGCTTAAGTCTGCCTGAATGTCGTCAAATTCTTGAATGGTTTGGTCTAGCTCTGCTTCAAACCCATCTAAGTCAGCTCCAGGGGGAACGTTCTCTACCCAGTCGTCCCATTCCTTCCATTCGTCGATGTTTTGCGCTCTATGCTCATCAGCCGTCATTACAGCGGCTCCTTGTACCTTGGCTTTATGACTAGCGTAGCGGTTCTCTTTGGGTTCCGGTGATCGCCCTAAATCTGCGGGAGCTGATCGACTTCAAAATACTGGTAAAACTGATCGGTGACTTGCAGCGTGTAAGACCGTCCATTCGCAGATCGCCGCTTTTGCACAAAGCCCCGCTCAACGAGTTCTGGCACATGCTGGTATACGCCAGAACCCCGCAGCTCAATGAGGTCGGGTTGGGCAATAGGGCCTTTGAGGGCGATCGCCGCTAGTGTTCTCAATATCCCCACGCCTAAATCAGTCGGAATCAGCGTTGCGACTAGGGGCTGAAACGCTTCTTTGAGCTGGAGGCTGTACCCTGCGTCAGTTTCAGCAATTTCTAGGGCGCTGTCTCGCTGCACGTAGTCTTGCATGAGTTCGATGAGTGCTTCTTCGGTGGCATCGCGATCACATCCTGCGGTTTCTGCCAGCACATTGAGCGAGAGGGGCTGCGCTTTAACGTACAAAATGGCTTCTAGCTTTGCCGCAAGTCGAGGGGTAAAAGAATCCGTTTCTGAAGTTGAACGCATGGCAGTGGGCGTGGCAAAAATGTTGGCGGAACCAGATGCTAGTCATGTTACTATGTTTCTTTGGGCTGATAGATCCAATTCTATTGAGTCCAGATCGCCTTGAAAAAGAATTTTGATGCTGCCAAGGCGCAGTTCATGCTGTAGTAAACGTTGAGGTCAACATGGCGAAGCGCCGCAACCTGAAGAAAGAAAAAGCACTCCGAAATCAAGCTTATGCGCGGAAGTTCCGCAAGCGCTCGACGGGCGGTCGCTATGGTCGTCGATTCTACAATAATGATAACCGCGCTGAAGGCGGGGATGATCAGGATCAAGAGAAGCAAGATATTGGGACTGGCGCAGCAGAGTAGCAGCCCTAATCTTGATTGAAATTATAAAGGAGCGTCAATTACATTGACGCTCCTTTATTTTGGGAATTGGCGTAAGGCTAAAATAACAGCATGATGGATGAAAGAGGAAGCCATGAGTGTCATTATTTCTGATGAAGTTTTAACAAGCACTCGCATGACGGAAGGCGAAATCAAACAAGAAATCGCCATTATGCTCTTTGAAAAGGAAAAATTGACTCTCGCTCAGGCCAGTCGTTTAGCCGAAATGCACCGCGTAGCTTTTCAGCACCTACTGGCGAGTCGCCACATTCCGATGCACTATGGCGTAGAAGATCTAGAACAAGATCTAAAAAATATGCAAGCGTTGGGTAAATCGTGATTATTGTTAGCGATACTTCGCCGATTAATAACCTTGCCGCCATCAATCAGCTTGATCTACTACAGCAGATTTACGGAACTATCATCATCCCTGAAGCGGTTTATCGAGAGCTGATCGATACGAGCTTTCCTGTTGCAGGTGCAATTGAAGTTCAAACTTTGGATTGGATCCAAATACGCCAAATTTCGGATCAGAC
Organism: Thermosynechococcus sp. WC_1; assembly: GCA_020058975.1. Lineage (GTDB taxonomy): Bacteria > Cyanobacteriota > Cyanobacteriia > Thermosynechococcales > Thermosynechococcaceae > JAAURS01. The sequence continues at coordinate 3,339 of JAGVDA010000191.1, forward strand.
GATGTTAGAACTGCTCCGTATGGAGCTGGATCCTGGAGAAGCTGAGGCGATTGTGCTTGCGCTAGAAATAGGTGCTGATCAAGTATTGATTGATGAGCATCGAGGTCGTATCATTGCGGCTCGTCTTAAGCTCAACTACACAGGCATTTTGGGAATACTGATTGAGTCAAAGCGACGCGGTTTGATTGTAGCTGTAAAACCTTTACTGGATGCCCTGATCCATCAAGCTGGATTTTGGGTTACTGACGCTTTATACAATCGAGTGATAGAGCTTGCAGGGGAATAATTTGAACTTTAATC
>JAGVDA010000411.1 GCA_020058975.1 Thermosynechococcus sp. WC_1
GGGCGGTCAAAACGTCAACAAGGTTGAGACAGCGGTACGCATTGTGCACCTGCCGACGGGGTTGGCAGTGCGCTGTACTCAAGAGCGATCGCAGCTCCAAAACAAAGAGAAGGCTCTGGTCATTTTGAAGGCTAAGCTGCTCATTGTGGCGCAAGAGCAGCGCGCCCGTGAAATTGCCGATATTCGCGGCGATATTGTTGAGGCGGCTTGGGGCACCCAAATCCGCAACTATGTTTTTCACCCTTACCAAATGGTGAAAGATCTGCGGACGGGCGTAGAAACCACTGCGATTGAAAATGTGATGGATGGTGAGCTAGATCCGTTTATTGAAGCCTATCTACGAAAGGAAAACCAGGTCGCGGCAGTTGGGGAATAACAGATCAGCAATCAAGAAGCCCTTTCGTCGAACAGGATGATGTCATCAATCGGATTGTTGGGGCGATCACAGTTGTAAAAGTGGGTGATCGCCATAACGGCAGATGCGTTTGTGGCAGGGGAGCGATCAACTGAGTTACTAAGGTATGGACCAATCCTCAATCATCAAATTGGGGACTTTCCCAAAATCACGTTGATTTCGAGTGACGATAATGCCTTCCACAGACAGGGCGATTGCAGCAATGCGTAAGTCTTGGGTGCCAATCCTGATTTTTTGACTGGCTAACGATGCGTAAATATTACTGGCCGCAGGGCTAAAATCTAGGAGACTAAAACTCTTCAGGCTATCAAAGGTGACACGGAGATTTTGGTAGGCGAAAATTAGTTCACTGGGGGATGAAGCCCGCCGAGTCATCTGAAACCGCCCTCGAAGCTGTTCTTCAAGGGTGATGATTGTGATGGAAAGTTCGGTTGAGGCAACTTTTGCTAAGCGGTTGGTAATTTGCGGATGGCCTCTCTGAAAAAGCGAGACATGATCTGTATCTAATATCCAAAGACTCAAAGGTCTTCCCTCACTGAACTGGCCTCTAAATAAGCTTCATCGGTGTGGGCATCTATTTCTTGGCGGTAGTCTTGGATGCATTGCTGGAATTCATCAAACTGCGGATCGTCTTTAAAGATGCCTGCAAATTTCATCCAGGGGTTTTCAGGTATGGACGTAGGTTGGATCTCTACGGAAAGAATTTCTGCTTTTTCTAGGCGGGTTTCAATTCGTTGTTTTAGCGCTTCTAGGGCTTGTTCGCGGGTGGGTGCTTCGGCTTGGCAATTGGGGAGTTCCAAGACGGTGGCGATCGCATTTCCTTGGTCGTTATGTTCTAGGAGGATATGCAGGGTTGGGGTTTCAGGAAAATTGAGGCTTGAGAGGTTGAGGTTCATAGCATGTTTGATGCTGATGTTGTGTTCTTATCATACCGTTATGGGCAAAATAACGGATTGGCAGGGCGTGGGTTAAGACCGTTGGGTATTTTGACGCGATCGCTGTTATAAAAAGCCTCAACATTGAGCGATCACCATTACAAAAGCAGGCGATCACCATAGCGGCAGGTGCGTTTTTGGCTGATAGCCATCAGTCTATGGTGTAATCAGTTGAACCTTTGGGAAGTAGGTTCGGTAACGCTTTACGTCTCGTGTTAACAAGGGGATTTCAGCTACCAAAGTGTGAGTACCAATATAAAAATCGGGCAAGGAAGATCGCCGTTCTCCTCCGCGACGACGGTATTCTAAAAAGCTTTGTCCGGCGAGAATTGCTGCCTCATAGGGCAAGGGATCACGGCAGAAAAAGTCTGCGGGAATTGCTGATTCTAGTTCTTGTGGCTAACTAAAGCCTGTGGAAATTTCAGCGTAGATGATGGGGTTGATGACCAATGCTCCTTGATCTGCATACTCTGCGAGTTTTTGGGCAGACCATTCAAACCATTGGGGGTCTTCGGTCAAAATATCAAGGATGATGTTGCTATCGACTAGGATATCGGCCATGAATGGTCGCGGATGAGCTGCATAATCTCGTCGGTGCTTAAGTTTCGGGTTGCTTTACCGCGCATGGCAGCAATCATGTTTGCGCCTCGGTTTGGGGTTGGCTTACGAATTTGTAGGGTATCGCCAATGACTTCAAGGTGGATTTCTGTGCTAGGGAACAGTCCGAGCTGTTCTTGAATGTCAGGAGGAATGGTGATTTAGCCTTCGGTGTTTATTTTCATAGATGTAGAGTTTCGATGAGGCCATAGCATAAGTCTAGAACTTCATCTCAGCGATCGCCATTCTAAAGCCGCAATGACTGGGACGATCGCATTCCTATCCCCCTGCCCTATTATGGTCGCCACTACAAAAGCAGGCGATTGAACGGTTTGAGGAGGCGGTGTATGTTCTCCATGCATTTGGGAAAAAACTCAGAAGACTTCAAAGCTAGATGTTGAAACTGGGCAAAGGCGATATCAGCAAATGTTGGAATATCGGAAATTTGAACGGAAGGAGTGACGACAAATGATGAAAACAAAGGTTCTAGAGGTTACACAGGGCAGCAAAAATGTATTTGAGGATCTAGGCTTTGACCCAGAGGAAGCATTGAATCTCAAGATCAGGGCTGACCTGATGTTGAATATAAGGCGTTTTATCAAGGATCAGAGATGGACACAGAAAAAGGCTGCATTGTTTTTTAGAGAAACGCAACCTCGAATTAGCGACTTAATGAATGGCGACATTGAGCGGTTTAGTATCGACAAGTTGGTTCAGATGCTATCCCGTACAGGAATGAATGTTCGGGTTGAGGTTGACAAAAAAGCAGCCTGATGTGGTATTGGATTTTTTGTCGGCGATCACCATCTCTACACCATCATTTTCTCGGCGCGATCACCCTTCTAAAACCCTAATACTTGAGGTGATCGTAGTTCCATGCCTTTAGTTCAGATCGCAGTTGTAAAATTAGGTCATCGCCATAGTAGCAGATGTGGTTGTGACTGAGGGCAATCACCTTAGAATTTCTATAATTGGGCATCCTGATATCACCAAAACAACATTTCTTGATTCTTTGGAGGAGCAAATGATGGACTTTCAGAAATTTGAAATTTTTCCTTATCAAGGAGTTGGCCCAATTAGATTTGGGATGACACATGAAGAGGTAGGAGAATATTTAGGAGAGTTTTCAAGCTTCAGGGACTCTCATAGAAATACTGACTATTTTGGGGATGTTCGAGTCGAGTTCGACCGAGACTCTTGTCGTGCCGTACATATACGTTTACCCTTTGAGCCAATGTTTAGAGGAAAATCATTGCTTAAAGGTCGTTCAATTTATCACTTAACAAAATGGCTTGAATCCTTAGATGGAGTTTTAGAAGTTGATGAGTCTGGCATTACAAGTTATCGATTTGGAATCGCATTATATACTCAATCATTTAATTTATTCAAGAATAAAAGACCTGAGGAGATAATGATTTTTAGGGTTGGCTATTCTGATGAGTTTGCAGGTGACGAGACGTTGAAATTTAGGACTAGGCTCAATGAATTTTATAGAGAAAATAAGGACTGTATGCAAGGCATAAATCTAGATAATTTTTGAAATTCATTAAAATAAAATCTCTTTTACTCACCTTCAATACACTTTTTCCATAATTCATCTGGTTCATCATTGTAAACCGCTCTTAACCCTTCTTCAGCCAAAAGTTCATGCTCACTGATCTGCCGCAGCTTTATCGTCCCATCAGTATCTTTGGTATAAAAATAAAGCTGTTCATCATGGATATCAAACTGAGCTTTAATTTCTTCAAACTTGGTAAAGGACATGATGCTTCCCCCAGGTGGTGCGAGAGCCATTACTCCAACTCATTTATTATATCAACGGTTGGATTTTCACAAAAATAGACCATTCCATCGCCCTTCACTTGAAACGTGTGGAGAACAAGGTCTATTCGGTGTTGTGTCCCTCATCGATCGCCGAACTCATCTCAACTGTTGGCTAATCTCATTCTCTAGCAGCGCACTCACTTCAGCGAGTTCCAAATTACTTTCAGCTAACTCAATTCGCGAAGATTATCCGCTTAATCTCAATGACTACGGACTCGGTGGCCAATATCGTGGCGGTAGTAGCAGTCTTGGAACTGAATCTTGGCGATCGCCCCATAAGCCTTTGCAAACGCTTGGTCAAAGTTTTGCCCTACGGCATTCACTGCTAGCACTCGCCCCCCGTCCGTTACCACCTGCCCATCACGGAACGCCGTCCCCGCATGGAAGACCACAGCATCGGACTGTGCCGCTGCCTCTAGCCCCGTAATGGGGTAGCCCTTCTCATAGCTTTCAGGATAGCCCCCCGCAGACATCACCACACAGGCCGAAACCCCTGGCTTCCAGGCAATGGGACCAACTTCCTTCAGCTTTTGCTCAGCACAGGCCACCACTAACGTTTCGAGGGGAGTCTCTAAAAGCGGCAAAATCGCCTGGGTTTCGGGGTCGCCAAAACGACAGTTAAATTCAATGACTTTGGGTTCTCCTTCTTCTGTAATCATGAGTCCGGCGTAGAGTACGCCGCGATAATCAATTTGACGCGATCGCAGTTCTGCCATCACAGGTTCTAATACCTCAAGCTGAATCCGGCTCATAAGTGCGTTGGTGATAAGGGGCAGCGGTGCATAAACGCCCATCCCTCCTGTATTTGCGCCCGTATCGCCTTCTCCAATCCGCTTATGGTCTTGCGCGGGCACCAGTGCGCGTATGGTAATACTATCGGTCAGCGCCAAGACCGAAACCTCTTGCCCCGTCAGATATTCTTCAATTAACACGCGGCTACCTGCTTCGCCAAACCGACCCGCAAAGGCTTCTTTGACCGCTGCGATCGCCTCTTCTTCCGTCATCGCGACAGTCACACCTTTCCCCGCAGCCAACCCATCGGCCTTAATAACAATGGGTGCGCCCTCAGTTTGAATATAGGCGATCGCAGCATTTTCTGCTGTAAATGCCTGCGCCTTTGCAGTGGGCACTCCAGCCGCTTCCATCAACGTCTTTGCCCAGGTTTTGCTGGCTTCTATTTGTGCCCCAGCCTGGGTGGGGCCAAAAACCGTAATGCCCTGCCCCGTCAATACATCCGTAATGCCCATCGCTAGCGGCACTTCAGGGCCAAC
>JAGVDA010000420.1 GCA_020058975.1 Thermosynechococcus sp. WC_1
GCTCCCTGTGCTTTTAAGCCGAAGCCTCTCATTGACAACGAAGCTACGGCTCAGACTCAGCAGCTCTTGAGGATCGATGATGCTTCTCAGGTTTGCCAGCCAGTGATGGAGTCGATCGCTCCTGTGCTGGCTCTGGAGGCTGAGGTTGAGGCTTTGGAATCGGTGGTTGGTGAGGCTCCTTGGGATGCGATCGCTGCGAAAATGGTGGCGCTGGAGGAAAAGATGGGGTTTGGGCAGTCTCGGTCTCAGCCGGAGGTGACTCCGCTGTCGGACGTTTATCGGGAGCCAAAACCCGTTAATCAATCGGAGGCGGCAGAGTTCAAGGCTTGGTATGATTTGGTTAAGGCTGCGGGGTTGATCGACTACAGCTACAGCGATGCTCGGTGTCATGCGATCGTTGTGCTGGTGGGCGGTGAGGCTCTGCCTTGGAGGGATGCGATGGGGCGGCTGGGGGGTGGGTGATGTGGTGGATGGGTCATCGGGAATGTCCAGTCGCTTGAGGTAAGGTCAGTCAGTAGAATCAAGAATCATTTGTAACGACAACATAGCTTGCTTCTTTGACATAGTAATAACCATCAGTGTTTTGCTCTAAAAAGTCCATTCCCTTATCAAAAAGCACTCGATGGATCTTGCTATTTTGCATCCAGATAGTAAGCTCACGCCGATGGGGCAATTGGGGCTGCGATCGATTGAGATAAGGGCGCATCTCCACAGTAAACTTTCCAGACAGATGAGATATCGCCCCTTCAATCAAAGCCTTACGGTGAGTATCACGACAGTCATATTCCTCCTTAAGCTGCTGTATCCGAACAACACTCTGAGAAGCAGCATCCAGCCAATCACCTTGCAGCAAAGATGCCAAAAGCTCCGCACCCGACTCCTGCAAATACCGATCACAATAAACCAACTTCTTCACCTGATTTCCCTTCAGAACCGACTCCAGCCCCAATTTCCCTTGCAACTCAGCAAGACTCATATTTCCCCACTGTGGGGTTGGGAAGATAACGACCGTACCAGGGTCTTCCAAGGCTTTAACTGACACCAAAGTCGCCTTGGCCTTCAATGCCTCTAAGCCCTCCACAACATGGCCAACTCCATGTTTACTGCGAGTCTGAAAACACTCGATCGCCTTTGGCGCAAGCGGAGCTATCGACTTTCCATCTTCATAACGAAGCTGAAGAGCAGTGTGATGCTCTGATTGGCTACTGAAGCAGATTGTAGGCAACTGTTCAGCAGTGGTCGTGTAGAGCCTCAACAACCCCAAATCAATCCACTGTGCTAAACGCTTCCGCAGTACTCGAACGTGGTCGTCATTGGTTCGATCGGGCAGATTAGTCACAATTAGCTCCAATGGGGCAGATAAACCCAATGAATCCACAATCTGGGTTAGTTGCTTGAGGCTAAATAGATCTGTGATACTCGGTGAATACCCAATACTGTGGGAATTTGCTCTCTTGCAATGACTGTCCACAGAAACCCCCATCTGAGTGAGGCTAATGCGATTGGCATCTGGGGCAAAAGATTTTAGAGCTTCATCTGGTTGATCGAGTTCGACAATGGGTAGCAAGAAATTAGCCACTGAGTGCCGATCGAGTTCATGATGAAAAGCCTGATTGGTGTAAGTACGCAGGCAGTCGTAGCAACTGCTATCACAACTACAAGAATTAACAAACTCTAAAGCCCGCTGCAATATCGCTGGAAAGCATTCGACAATTCGTTTGCTATAACCTGCTCCACCTGGCACATTATCGTAGATGATGATCTCTGTTTCCCTCGTGCTGCTGTCTTCTCTTAATCGGAATAGCCCATCTAACTCGGCTCGGGGCACATCGATTACTTGAGCTGCCGCCGCCAATAACGCATAAGTTAGCGATCGCCAAAATCCTAAGCCCCCTACTGGAGCAGATATCTGATTAGAGTTTTCCTCAGCATCGGAGTGAATTTCACCACCGGCATCAAGATGAAGCACTGAGTTCAGCAAAGCTGGGGGACTGGCTTTTGGAGAAAATTGTAACTTTAGCAAATCACTGCGAAACTCATGCCCCAGATGAATACGACAATAACGACCTTGACATTCCTTACTCGTTATTGGATGGGTATGCTTAATCTTCCCAGAAGTATAGTGGCTTTGATTGGCTGGTACTTTACCTGTTTGATCAAGTCCGCATCGTTCACAGATTGCAAAACCATGACCCTTAAATCCTTTTCCACCCTGGTTAGCCAAAAAAAAGCTTCCCCCTTGGCTAAGAGTTAGAGAGTAGAGATCGTTATGTTTGGAAAGTTCTGAACTCTTTCCCCCTTGTGCCAAAAATACCTGTGAAGTTGTTTGGCGTAGCGGCTTGTTATAAGGGGTAACTTTAGGAGATTCACCCAAATCAGTAGTAAACTTCTTGGGAATTTTGTACAGCCGAGGCTTTTGCTCCAGAGTAGATGGTTTTATGCGGCATGTAGGACATTTTATGTCTCCATCATCTATACCCAGACGCTGCAAAATCTCATTATCTGTACTAGCTGACATGAAAAAGCTGCAAGATCTACATACCCAATAATGACGGCTGGGCAAATCATCAGGACTCACTACCCCAACACTGGTATGAACCAAATCATCTACGACTACATCCTGTCCTGGTGCATATTCACCCAAAGCTAGACGACGATCACGTTGTAGCCGATGCTTACTCTGCTCCTGAGAAGATTTATAATCCTTTTTGGTATCTCTGGTTAGAAGTTGGACAACATCAATGGGAAAACCATAAATAGGCAGAATGCTGGCTTTGGCTAATTCCTCATGCAGTTGATACTTTAAGACTTTCTTCAATTCGTCCTGAATGCGATCACGCCTAAACTCCAGACGTTTCTGATTCTTACTATCATTGGCATCATCTGCCGATCGAACAAGTTGTCTTAATTCTTGAAAAAGTTTCGCTAACCCATTCCAGTCTTTAAGCTGGTCATATTGAAACTGGTTTAACTCAGTGATAAATTTCTGAATTACAAATTCAACAGTTTGGTCACTAGCTAGACGTTTCAACCATTGCTGGGTAGATTTTTCGGCTCGATTATGGTGCAGCCATTCCTTGAACCTCAAAGCCATAGCTTCAGAAGGGATTTCAGACAAAGGCAGAAGTGTGTCAGAAAGCCCTAAAAAACTAGAGATTGTTACTTTTTCTGCACCAACAGGATCTTTAGTCCCATTAATTTCAGTCCGCAGAAATTCAGCCAGCAGTTCGGCATGAATATGACGCTTTTGAATTTCAAAATTGCTGGGATCAAGCTTGGGAACTTGATTTTTACCATTGATCAACTTAGCTGGCTGCTCAAAATAGTACCGATCGTGGGGACGACGTTGCCCATACATCAACGTAATCGCCACACCATCAGTGCGTCGCCCTGCTCGTCCAGCTCGTTGTTGATAATTACTGACATGAGGCGGAAAGTTTCGCAAAGCCACCACTTGCAATTCACCAATGTCCACACCCATTTCCAAGGTAGTCGAGCAACTCAGTAAATTAATTTTGCCCTGACGAAAACGGCCTTCTCGCTTCGCCAGTTCATCAGGACTCAGTTGAGCAGTATGTTCTTGTGACCGCAGCGGCAAAATCTCATCCCTTTTCTTCTGAATCAAATGGCGATAGTGATGATCTGATAATTGGTCTGGCTGAAAAGGTTGCAAAATTCCCTTACATCTTGAAGCAAGACAAAGATCAACACCAAACTTGGATTTCCCTCGTAAAGCAGTCAAACCAGGAATATGGAAAATCTGTTGACAGGTATTACACTGGTGCCAATCCTCTTTAGGTTGCTGAACATTGAGGAGTTCCCAATGTAGTTGCCGACCGTCGTTATAAGCAATGAGAAAGCCTCTGGTTTTCAGCTTATCAAACAGCCACTCTACATTCTTTTCTACTGGATAACCACCAAGAAAATCATGATAGTAGGCCACCAGTTGATTTTGCCGTTTAGCAGGTTCCTTGTTTGATGACCCCTTGTTGTCTTTCTTCCGCCATAAAAATGAAACTGCTTGTTTGTCATCTTTGTCTCGACTGAACTTTAGATAAATTTTGGAACGCCCTTGATTATTTAATCGTCCTGGCCGACCGCCTTCAACACCAAAAGTTTCAGGGAAATATCGTGATGAGCCTTGTAAATCAACAGCACCTGTTAATCGCATAATGTGCGCCAATCCCACCAGAAAAACTCTAGCCTCAGCCTGATTCAAGCCAAATTGATCGGCCACCTCCTGCACAAAGTCATCAGGCCACTCAAAATGACAAGCTAGCAACCCCAAAGCTTCGATCGAGAAACGACGAGCAGATGGTAGACCAAATTCTCTCAATAGCAGCTCTTTAGCCCGACTCTGAGCAGCTTTCTTACAATCGATCGAGTTAGAAATCTTTTCCTCATTGGGATCATTTGCAACATAACTACGATGATGCTTCTCAGAATCACGGTCTGGGTGGGGAATAGAACAAGTAAGAAACTGCTCTACTAATTCCTCCTGCACCTGATTAATAGAAGTTATTCCATTCTCCTGCACTGCCTGAAAAGCCTGCCAAACTAGCTGACGGTAAAGCGTTTCAGTATGAGTACGTTGGAAATCAGAAGCGAAGAAAGCAGCATCCTGACGGCCATCAGAGAAAGTCAAAAGTTTGCGCTTAGTTGATTGAGCAGAATTCTTGTCTGGCTCTGATTCTGGCAATAGCTCAAACAAGCTATCCAGCATAACTTCTAGCGGTTCATCAGTATAGGAGACAAATCGACCGATCGCGGCTCTTTGATTGCGACTAGCGGTACAAGCTGGACAATTTTTCAGATGCCCTCCTTGTTGGTTTTTAGACTCCGGTGGCATTTGCCAATGTAAATTCCATTGATCCAAATTACCGCTAGCAACAGGAGGAGTTGAAGATTTACTTCCAATCCAGCCAGCCGTGCCTCTAGGTTGAATGGTGAAAGTTCCTACTCTGTTATCAATCGGCTGCTCATCAGTTTCATCGTCGTCCCCCTCATCATTGGTAACACTATCAAGACTTCCAGACGTTAGGACATGAATTGCAGTGTTATCTTCCACAGCTTCCACCGATCTAGGCAATGGAAGTAATTCCCCACCATTACCCAAATAAGTCATGCCGTATGCCTGCCCACATTTTCGACAGCTCGCCAATTCAATCACCGGGCTGCTACAACACTCACAATGGGTCTTGTTATTGAGATAAAGCTTGCCATAGCTATTGGGTCGATCGGGACAACTTGGATCTGATTCAGCCCCGCCACAATCTTTTTTAACACAGGCATACAATCCTTCCATGCTGCGGAATAGCAAGTGTAGACGCATGGGTAGCAAAGGCAATTCATCTTCACTCTGCCGTGCCAACGTACCGAGCTGTACTAAATGAGACAGAGCAGTTTCTAGCTTTTTGACTTCTTCGGGAGCAATTGTGCCATCCAGCAGTGTAGGAACTTCCCAAAGTTCGGTTGATCGAGCAACATCATCCCAAGGCTTAGGAGATTTGCTCAATATTTCAATCAGCCGGTGCATGATCGGATGTCTGCTCAGTGCCAACCATAGAAACTTGTGAACATCCTTATTTGAAGCTGCTTCAGCTTTGGCCAAAACATCATCAGGGACTAGGTAACTAAGCTGAGTTCGCCATTGAGTAATATCATCGGTCAAAGCTGGCAAGGCTAGGTCACAGAAATGCTCATAGACATCAGATTCTGATAGTCCCGCTGGGAAGCCATAGTCATCACCCAATCGTTCGGCCACCGTTACCCGATCGCCCCAAATCACCTGATCGAATTTTTCGCCAAACAGGTCATGGGCAAAATCTTTAACCGCATCTACAACCTTTGGGTCAGATCGATCGCCCAAACTAGCACTGGTGGCAATACCTCGGATCTTCCCTTCATATTCAATCCCGATCGCTGCTCGGAACCGCTTCAGCAGCATCGAAACTTCAGTGCCCGTGGAGCCATTATAGGAGTGAGCCTCATCCACCACCAACAGCTTAAAATTTTTCGCAGTCTCAAAAATTTCCTGCCGTTCTTTGGGACGAATCAACATGTGTTCCAACATCGAGTAATTCGTCACCAAGATTTGGGGCGGATTATCCCAAATTTCTTCCCGAGAAATTGCCTGCACCCGCTCGATTTGTTTCAAAGCATCTTTTACCAAATATTCAGGCCGGGTCAGATTCAACGATTCCTTTTGCTCTTTGCTAAAGAGCTGTAGCAGCTCCTCTCGATCGCTTGCCTCCAGCTCCTTTTTCAGCGATTCTCTGGCCTCGTCTCGATCTTTGATCGTCCGACTGGTATAAAACCCAAACCGAATTAATTTTCCATCTTCTCCCTGCTGGCAGAGCAATTGCCGCAAACGCTTCACTTGGTCATTCACTAGGGCATTCATCGGGTAAAGAATCAACGTCTGCATTCCAGGCGCTGGCTGTTTCAGTAAATGATCCATCATCGGGATCAAAAAACACTCTGTCTTCCCAGAACCCGTTCCCGTCGCTACTACAATATTTTCCTGATTCTGCACCACCGATCGAATGGCATCTTCCTGGTGTTTGTACAAAGGGCGCGTGGGATTAAACATCCTGGTGATCTCTGGATGCAAAACCTTTTCGTCCACTAATTTTTGGATCGTGCTGGCTGGTTTGTAAGGCTGTGCGCCTTCTAAATAAGGAAGCTGATAGACATTTCCCACTTCTTCCAATAGCCGCTTGAAACCATAGCGCAGATGGGGATCGCGCAGTGGGTAAGCAGTCAGCAAGTAACGAATCAGGTTCTCGCGGGGTTTAGTAGCAGCATCGATCGGGTCAAGATATTGAGACATAGCAGGTGAGGAGTGGAGAGTTAAACTAAAACGCAACCCAAGTGTTGCAATACTTCGCGGGCGATCGGACGGTTGATTGGACTAAACAAACGAGTGCGATATTCATCTGTTTCGGGTTTTGAAAGTCGCCAGAGTAACTGAGCATGGCTACTGGGTAAGTTGACTCCCTGCAAATTCAATCGCCCAGGAGCTTCGTCCCAAGGAATGGCGATCAGTAAAGAAGCTGATTGATCGAGTTGAAACATAGCCAAAACAGCTACATCTGGCGTTAACTCATAAAATTTATCCGCTTCAAACCAAATAAATTCTCCGGTTGGTAACTTGAGCAAGGTACATTCGGCTAAATTGCTCTGAATAACCTGAGACCATCGCTCAGATTGCTGCTTTCCTTGCTTCGGAAGGTATTGCAGGATTGAATCTGTCCAAGTGACCGTTTCAAAAGGATTATGGCCCTCAGATCCTTGCAACATGCAAGGCTGTGGTAACTCTGTTGTTGGTAGATGCTCTACACTCCTTTCCGCTGTGAATAGCCTAATTCCAACGTCTTTAAGCCGATTTTTGATGCGATGGAAGCCATTGATTTTGGGGTGTAGAAGCATCTTGGCCGGTGGCTGACCCGTTTCTAAGGCTTGATGGGCTAACCGCAGATATGCTCGATCGCCACGAAACAATAATCCAGTCAAATCAGTTTCGCTTTCTGCCAAAAGCATCGGTGGAGCCATGCAAAACTTTTTGCCTATACCTGCCAGTATTTCTCCCTGCGCTTGCATTTCTCGCATTTCAGCGTCAAGCTGCGAAGAGATATCCTCTTTCTGAGGTGGTAAGCTCTGTTGAATCAAGTTAGCGATCGCCTGAAAAGTTAGTAGTTGCGGTACTTCCGGTCGATGCTGTTGCCGATGGTTACTCAATAATTTGATTATTTGTTCGGTGTATATCATCGTTTCCACTCCGTTAGCTTAATGGCTGTGTTAATTCCAGATCCAATGCCTTGGACAATATCTTTCAAAGCGGGAAGTTGCTCTTGGCTATTGAGCTTGACAAGAATATACTCCGGTAAAATCTTGTCTTTTTGTAGTTGAATAGAAGATTCCAGTCGTGATTTTTTTAACTCCACAGCGAATCTTTGATTAAAGGCTTTGCGGGTTGTAGATGTATTTCTCTCTAGGGCAACTAAGTAGGTTAATTCTTTGGGTGGTGATGGCTGAAAAACTTTGACTGGAGGGATAATTTTGGGGGGAGCCTTCGGCAATAAAAGAGATTGTAGTTTCTGCTTCAGCAATGTTCGATCGAGCCAGTCGGGAAGATAACTAGTTTGTCCTTCCAGGGCAGTGATTGCTTGCTGAACTGTCTCAGCATCAAGATCTAGCTTTAGTTGCCGCACCTCAGTTACAAAAGTCTCAACAGGTTGGTTTTCAAACAGATTCATGCAATATTCAAACAAATAATCGCTAAGTTCATCTGGTAAGGAAAGATCACTGATTTGCGAAATACCACACCACCAACCCAGGTCTTGAAGTGTTTGGGTAGAATGTCCAAGCTGAACATGAAATATGCCAAACAAATCTGACAAAGGAATAACTACAGTATCCTGAGTTGGCAAAACTGTGATCGATCGCTTCTCAGCGGGGGTTTGTGGGGTTAGAACATTCCAGAATGTTAAAAAGTAAGATTGTCTTGGCAGTAACCCAGAGAGATGAAGCGCCTGATTTTCCCAAACAAAGTTCACAGTCGCTTCAGCAGACATTGCTAGTAATCGTTGCAGCACTCCACCCCGACGCTGATAGCTCAAGGCATAAAGATTTGATTCTGGTAAAACATCTCGCCATGTAGCTAGGCTGATATTCACAGAGCCAAAATTGCTGGCTTGTTTTTGGTAGGTTTTGCTTATCTCCTCATTATTAATGAGGAACTGAATTTCTTCTAATGCCCAGAGTCCTTTCAAAGTAATGTCTTCAAGCCAGAAATCCACCAAAGTACTCACCATTAAAGGAGTTTTAATTGGTTGCTGGTTACTGTCACATACTGCTACTAGCAAACAGGTCGGGGCTTCGCTCAATTCAAAACTAGATTTCACCTCAAATTGTTCTGACCATCGTTCACGTAGTGTCTGCATAGAAGAATCACCATTAATCCATAGCTGCACAGCATAAGAGCCAGGTTGAGTAACCCAATGAGTCAGTAGGATACTTTGCCAGTTTGAGCTTGGTTTTAACTGAATAATCTCATCCGGTGCTGTCAGAATTTTACGATTAGCCAAATCTTCGACAAGAACTTTAATAGATGTCTCTACAGGTGACGGCGGGTACCAGACAGTAGGAATTTCCAAATAAGCTGGTTGTTTACCTTTGAGTTTCAGGCCGCGCAACTGAGGATATTGTGATTGAAGCTGGCTCCATTGAATAGTTTGAGTAGAGTTAGGAAACCGAAAAGTAAGCTGTGCTTGTGCAGTTGTCAGCATCACCTGCTGCCCTCGCCAACCACTGATGCTACAGGGTACAAAACTATCTAGCAGTTCAATTCCTTTCGATAACTCCATCTGTGTGCCATTGGCAAAGAAGCAAATGATTTCTGTGTTGCCTTTTAATCCGTTGCTGGTAAGTAGCCGATCGCCTGTCCAGGCATCAAATATCAGCACCGGAAAATCTGAAGCAACTCTCTCACACTGCCATTCAGCTAAAACTTCCTTGGTATGAGATTTTAACTGCCACTTCCATTCCTCACTAATGCTACTCACAGCCTGAAATAGCGCTGGAATCTCTAAATCAAGATCTTTAGATTGTGGGATAGTTCCTTCCCAGCCATGCTCATAAATTTTGCAATAAGTTCCTTGGAAGCTGTTCCATCCCTGCTGCCAAATCATCTGGGGTGGTAAACAAAGCTGAATATCCATTGAATCAGCGATATCCAACATTAATATCAATGGCCTTTTTCTTGACCCAATACTCCGTCGCTTTACGTTATAGTTATAATTTTGAGGTGTAAGGACATCAATCAAATTTTTCCAACTACGCAGAAAGAAATTGCTGGGCAGACAGTAACTTTGAAGGAATTGCTCCTGTTGATTTTCATCTTCTAAAATCTTTGGAGATTGGCCACGCCGCTCAAGTTCTAACGCTACAATTGCGATACCTTGTAACAATTGTCCTGAAATCGGTTCTACGGAATCATTATTTTCTACATAGCTACTCTTCAAAAAAGTTATAAGTTTTCCCCATTGTGGATAGTGCTTTAAACAAAATTCATACATCATCTGCGACAAATCTTCTGGCTCTGCATGGGTAATTTCCCACCAACCATATTCTTGAGAAATTTCTTGCAATAACTGAGCGAAATGTTTCAAATTTTGCTGAGGGATGCCACTTTGCAGCCACAAAGTTGAAACATAGCGGTTGCGTCGCCGATTTTCTACTAGTCCCAGCAGTCCGAATCCCCGATCCAAGATCTCTCTCAACGTTTTCTGGGTACCTTGAGTATTTTGCAACTTGAAACGAGTACACACCCCATCCCAGAAAGCACAACTATCTTCATAGTATGCATATTCTGACAAAGCCAGAGTGGTTAATTGAATCCAATATTCTTGGGGATCATGTCTGCTGAATCGGTCTACGAGTGTCGCAAATGTGAAGGGACGAACGTTAGAAAAACTATCGCGAACCATATCGAGTAATATATTTGCATCATCTTTAGATAGGCGAATGCTACCTAAAAACCTATAACCTTTGAGCCGATCGTGATGTAACCAGCGATTTGCAGTCTGAAGCTTATGCCAAATCTGATCAGCTCGCCCATGTTGAGAAAAAGAAATTGACACCTCTCAGAACCACCTCTAGACGTGTATTGCTATTACATTAAGTATTCCCAATATCTGATAGAAATTCGTTCTCATTGACACAAACATTGAATTCTGGATTGGGCTAATAATTGCGAGCAAACCATAGCCCAGCGTTACCTCTACTGGTTGGTAAGGAATTTATAGAGAGTTCAATACGTTATCAAATTCTGAAGTGCAAGCCCTTGATTGACAACGAGGCTACGGCTCAGACTCAGCAGCTGTTGAGGATCGATGATGCTTCCCAGGTTTGTCAGCCAGTGATGGCCATTAGTGCAAGCGAAGCTACTGAGCCTGTTAGCCCTGTCCTTGCGCTGGAGGCTGAGGTTGAAGTTTCGGAATCGATGGTGGGTGAGGCTCCTTGGGATGCGATCGCTGAGAAAATGGTGGAGATCGAAGAGTCCCAATCTCAATCAGCAGCTCAAGGAGCTGTTGGGATTATGGAAAAGATGCAGAGGCTGAGGGAGAAAATGGGCTTCAGTAAGCCGGAGGTGACTCCGTTGTCGGACGTTTATCGGGAGCC
>JAGVDA010000536.1 GCA_020058975.1 Thermosynechococcus sp. WC_1
GGAGCAATGATGAAAAAAGATGATTCCATGATGAAGAAGGATGGAGCAATGATGAAAAAAGATGATTCCATGATGAAGAAGGATGGAGCAATGATGAAAGGTCAGTAGAAAATAGAACTGGGATGGGGGATGGATGCAGACTCTGCATGCGCATCTATTGCCCTCCACACCCTCCACTTCATCTCCTAAAAAATCTACTGTCTTCTTCTTATACAGATATCTTTAATATGAATAAAACGCTGCTGAATAGGCGCAAGATGCTCTTCTATTTAGGCTTGGGCGTAACGGGTGCGGGTGCTGCGACCGCTTATGGCCTGCACCCAAAGGATGTTATCTCTGTCAATCCTTTGAGTGCGTCATCCGCTTCGATGGAGTCAGCCCTTGCGGCCTCGCCGCAAAAAACGCTGCCGGAGTTTCAGGGCATTAGTCAATGGCTTAATGCGTCACCCTTGACGATATCGAGCCTCAAAGGCCAAGTGGTGCTGGTGCAGTTTTGGACGTTTAGCTGCATTAACTGTCAGCGAACGTTGCCTTATATCGTGCGTTGGCACCGACAGTACGCGACACAAGGGTTAAAAGTCATTGGGGTACATACCCCTGAATTTGGCTATGAGCGGGACGCAAACAATGTTAGACGTGCCTTACAAAAAAACCAGATTACCTATCCTGTGCCATTAGACAATGCTTTTAAAACCTGGAGTGCCTACAGCAATCAGTATTGGCCTAATCTCTATCTTGCCGATCGCCAAGGCATATTGCGCTATAGCCATTCTGGAGAAGGTGCCTATGACACCACAGAGCAAACCATTCGCCGACTGTTAGGGTAGCAGGATCGATGGCAGCACTTACGCCTTCGATTGGGCTTGCGTTTGCTGGCGGAATTTTGACGGTGCTTTCGCCCTGTGTGCTGCCCATTTTGCCGATTGTGGTGGGGCGATCGCTCCAATCACATCGTCTTGGCCCTGTCGCTTTGGTGGCAGGTTTAGTGGGGGGCTTTGCGGTAGCGGGTAGTCTATTGGGGATTACGGCGAGTTGGCTCACAGGTTTGACCAATGGGCTAAGGATGTTTGCTGTAGCAGTCCTGCTGATTTTAGGGTTGTTCACGCTGGTGCCCGCTTGGAGCTACCGATTGTTTAGCGCTTTACCCATGGCTCATTGGGGCGAGTCAAAGCGCGTAGGCTTGACCGGAGAATTTTGGCTGGGCACTCAGCTTGGTTTGCTCTGGACACCCTGTGCTGGCCCTGTGTTGGGCGCAATTTTAGTAATTGCCGCAACAAGCAGCCAAATTGCCGGAGCCTTTGGGCTTTTGCTGGCCTACGGCGTGGGTGCGGCTTTTCCGCTGCTGGCGATCGCCTATGGAGGTCGTCGCTTGGGTCAATCGTTTCTACGACTGCGCCCTCATAGTGCGCTGTTGCAAAAGATTGGTGGCGGTATGATTATTGTGGCGGCGATCTCCATTCTCTTCGGCTGGGATATCGAAATTCAGCTCTGGCTTGCACCATTTTTCCCGAGACTTGGGCTTTAACATAGGGGCTATGGATACACCAAATTCTGTGCGGAAGAAAGGGCGATCGCAGCCCAGTCAGGCATTGCTGGCAAAAACTTTTCACTGGATTAATATTGTCAGCCTGTTTTTGATGCTCAGCAGCGGGCTGCAAATTTATAACGCCAATCCAGTGTTTGGGGGGCGAGGGGGCTGGACATTTCCGTCTGCTTTTACCCTAGGGGGATGGCTGGGGGGCGGCAGAAACTGGCATTTTGCCGTGATGTGGTTTTATTGCATTAACCTGCTGCTCTATGGTCTATATGTAGTTCTCACGCGCCGTTGGAACCGTCGGTTTGTGGATAGTCAAGATATTAAGGCGCTCCAGAACAGCCACAACGTGAAGCGCAAAAACTACGCATGGCATCGGCTGGTGTATACCGCGATTATTCCGGTCTTGGTGTTGGCAATTGTGAGTGGCCTTGCAATGTATAAGCCTGCTCAATTTGCTTGGCTCTCCGGTCTGTTTGGCAACTGGCAAATCTTGCGGACGGTTCATTTTATTACCGTCCCCACCGTTGTATTGTTCACGTTCCTTCACTCCGTTCTGGCGTTGAAGGTGGGTGGACTTCGCTTGGTTAACTCTATGTTTTTGAGAGGTGCAGGCCGTGTTTGATCAGCAGCTTGCCAATTATCTACGGCTACAAAATCGGTTGTCTCGTCGCCAAATGCTTCAAGGGGCTGGCTTCTCTGGGCTGGGGCTGCTGCTGGGCGGTTGTGGCACTACCCTGTTGTCTGAACCGATTGGGAAAGTTTTTGACCCGCTCAACGGCAACCTCAATGCCCTGATGCTCAGCAACAAGCCCGTGCCGGAGTTCCCTGTCAGCGCCATTGAGCCGGATGAAAAGCTTCTAATTAATACCTTTGATGCAACGCCCCAAATTGACCCAAGCAAGTTTCAGCTCACCATTAATGGCGCGGTTAACAATCCGCTGAAGCTAAGCATAGCAGATCTGCAAACACTGCCCCTCACCTCTATGGTGATTCAGCACGTTTGCGTTGAGGGCTGGGCGGCGATTGTGCAGTGGGGCGGGGTACGGCTATCTGATTTGATACTGCTGGCGAAACCTAAGCCCAATGCTCGGTACGTTTACTTTAAGTCTGCCGATGGCTATTACGAAAGCTGGGATTTGGCCTCGTCGCTGCATCCCCAAACCCTGATGGCCTATCAAAGAAATGGTCGGCCTCTTTCGGTTGATAACGGCGCACCGTTACGGTTGGCGTCTCCCATTAAGTTGGGCTATAAGCAAAGCAAGTGGGTAACGCAAATTACCCTGGTAGATCAGCTTATGCCCGCCAAAGGCTACTGGGAAGATCTGGGCTATGAATGGTTTGGGGGAATTTAGCTTCTCAATCTCAAACTTAATCTCGAACTTGATTGCGCACCTTCATCTCTACTCCAGGAGGGGCATACTAGAAGATGCCGCTACCGTTAGACTAAGACGGCGAGTTGCCCTGCCCCTGCCGAGATGATGTTGTGATGCTTAATTTAGATCTGGTTCAATCGCTTCAGGACATCACAGATCTGAATCAGCTTAAGTCTGAGCTGAATGAACTGCCGCCCATTGACGTGGGCGACTATATTGCAGAACTCAACTCAGAACGACGGGCGATCGCATTCCGGTTACTCAACAAAAACCAGGCCACCGAAGTCTTTGAATACCTACCGCCGGACGTACAGGCCGAGCTAATTGGGTCGCTCCACGATGCCCAAGTGCAGCAGGTGATTGAGTCGATGAGCCCTGATGACCGCGCTGAGCTATTTGATGAGCTGCCCGCGCGAGTCGTAAAACGGCTGTTGAAGGAGCTGAGCTTTAATGAGCGACAGGCTACCTCCACTATTTTGGGCTACGCAGAGGGTACCGCTGGTCGCCTAATGACCACAGAATATGTGCAGATCCGGCAAGGGCTGAAAGTCAGCGAGGCCATCCAAAAAATTCGGCTGACCGACCAAGATAAAGAAACGGTTTACTACGCCTACGTCACCGATGACTCCCGTCGCCTCAAGCAGGTGGTTTCGTTGCGGCAGCTTTTATTTTCAATTCAGGATGTACTGATTAAAGATATTGCCAGCGATCGCGTGCTTCAGGTCTATACCGACACGCCTCAAGAAGAAGTCGCGCAGCTTATGAAGCGCTACGACCTATTGGCAGTGCCTGTGGTCGATCGAGAAGATCGGCTGGTGGGCATTGTCACCATTGATGACGTGGTGGACGTCATTGAAGAAGAAGCCACCGAAGATATCCAAAAACTGGCGGGCATTAGCGGGGACGAACAGGCACTATCTCCCCCGCTCACCACACTCCAAAAGCGACTGCCTTGGCTATTGGGGAATTTAGCGCTTTATATTGGAGCGGCTAGTGCGATCGCCCCGTTCCAATACCTCATTGCAGTGGTACCTGTGCTGGCGGTCATTATGCCCATTATGTCTAACGCCAGTGGCACCGTAGCGATTCAGGCACTCTCTGTGACGGTGAGAGGGTTAGGTGTCGGCGAAGTGACCCCCAAAGAAACGCTTCTGGTCTTACGTAAAGAACTACTCGCTGGTATTGGCACCGCTATTGCGCTGGGGATCACCGTTACGCTCTTATCTATGATTTGGGCGACCCCTGTAGAGCGGTGGGTAGGTCTAGTGGCAGGGCTGGTAATGGCGCTGAACGTCATCATTGCCGCCAGCCTGGGCACCCTTTTACCCATGACCTTTAAGCGGATGAATTTAGATCCTGCCCTGATTAGCGGACCGCTTTTGACAACGATGCTAGACGGCATTGGTTTTTTAACCTTCTTAAGCCTTATTTCCGCCATCCTTAAGATGCAGCAGGCCGCTACCTAACCTTGATTGAAAATATGGCTCAAGCCTAACGATTAGCTGGCTTTAACCTTGGCATACTGCAAGAGCTTTTTAGAATTAAATAACTCTGGTGATGACTATCACTTAAATGAATGATTTTGATCACATATTCAATCTGAATTTAAAGCTGAAATATACATATAGCCAAACAAGAAAGACATTGAACTTGAGTCTATAGCTTTCTTGGCTTAGTCACTCCTTAATAAGACCTCTATTAATCGGAGTCTTGTTTAGGTTTTTACAGAACTCGTCAGTGAAATGCTTGCAAAAGCCTCATTCTAGAGCTTTAATCCTTGTGATTTTAACTAGAATTCCTGGCAATTCTTGACAATTTCTGATTATTTCTGTCCACTTATTTTAACCTGTAGGAATAGAAGATTATGCTCGTTTCAACCTTTGAATTATTAGTCAAGCCCATTACACCTGCTAATGCTGGACCTGCTTCTCTCGCTCGTACAATTGTGCAGGGCTATTTCTTGACCATTGCCAATACCAGTAGTGTTTCAGCACCGCTACGTCTGAGATTTCAGGCAACGACCCCTAATATTGACCCCGCAACAACCGTCACGATTACAGACATTACAGGCACCAACACCTTTGGCGATTTGAGCGTAACCAATACCTTTGATCTGACCATTCCTGCAAACGATACCGCGCTCTTTATCGTGCAGCCGGATGTTACCATCCCTAGTGTGCTTGCTAATAAAGACCTTGAGGTTCGCGGCTATGTGGATATTAGCGCTCGTGGTTTTGGGTTTAACACCTTTGAACTGCTTCTCACACCAGAGCATCGCGGCACATTCTTCTCTGGGAATGTTTCAGCTCCAGGGTCTGATATTGATCAGCTTGTCTATGCCCTTCCTACGGCTTTAGGGAAGGCTCAGTATAGCGTTTCACAACGCAGATTAATTGGTCCTGTGCTAGAGAACCTACCCGTTGATCTACCCATTGCTGGAGGTCTTCAGCCCATTCTTTTGCAGATGGCTCAACAGGTAGATGCACTCTCTGCTGCTGCTGAGGCGCAGGCAATTCCTCAGGCTTCTGAGCGTCCTGTTGTGGCTAGAACCCCAGCCCTTAGTGCAGTAGGCAATGGGAACTAACATCCTCCTCATGATTTGCTGCTAGTCGCTATGGCTTAGGATGCTTAGGATTGTGGATTTAATAACCTTGCAGAATTGGTAAGGGACTTTACACCTTACACTCCCTTATCCCCTAGTCTCTTTTCTCGCAGAGAAAGGGGGATAAGACCCTCACATCTCTCCCGCAGAAGAGGGGTGAGGGTCTTAAATCTGGGGTTTATTAAATCCACTATCCTAAGGATAAGATTGTTAAGAGAGATTTATCACGACAATTGATCTTTGCCTTTTTAAGGCTACCTCCTGCTCACTTTTGCGCACTCAGTCATGAACTCTACTCTGCTCGGCGCAAACCTCTGCGGTCTTCTGCTTGCTCTGACAGGCTGTACAAGCGCTGAAAGCTCTATGCCGCCCGCGCCCATTACATCCGCATTACGCCTCACCCCTACGCCCATTGCCTCAGCCGCAAAAGTAAAACCGCGCCCCAAGCCATCAGCTTCCCAGCCCAATCTTTTGGGAATTAATGTAGATTCACCGAGCGACTATAGCGGCACTCGAATGTTTGCGGATGCCATTAAGCAAAGTCGAGAGTGGCGCAAACCCAATACCGAAACCCCTGCGCCAGTGGATAGCAACGGCTGGCCTCTGCAAGATACGCACCTAACGGTTTGGCAAGGTATTTCACGCATGAATGGTGCCTATCGCCTTTCCTTTGTGGGTCAGGCGGATGTGAGAATCGGCTGCTGTTCTGGCAGTGTGCAGTACAAGGTCTATAACCCCAGCACCAATATCACCACCGCCACCTTGATCTATCCCGCAACGGATGCAGGTGGGCTGTTCTTGGTGTTTGAAAATACCAAGCGGTCCGCCTCTAGCCCCGTTGGGTCTGGCATTACCAATGTTAAATTGATGCGCCCCATTGTAGAGGGGGGGCTGGAGTCTTACCCACCTTCTACGCTATTTACAACGCCCTATAAAGAAAGTCTGCGGCGCTTCAAAGTGCTGCGGTTTATGGATTTTTTAGCAACCAACAGCAACCAGCAGCGGCGATGGTCTGAGCGGTTAACGCCCAACTGGTACTCTATGCATCAAGGCGCACCAGGTTATGGCTGGCAGGGCAAAGGGGGGGCTTATGAATATGCGATCGCCCTCTGTAACGAACTCAACGCCGACTGCTGGCTAACCGTTCCAGCCCAAGCCGATGATGACTACGTGCGTCAGCTTGCCGCACTCATTAAAGCGCAGCTCAACCCTAACCTGAAGCTTTATCTTGAGTACTCGAATGAGCTATGGAACTTTGCCCCCGCCTTTGGGCAATCTAATCAAAATCTGGCTTTGGCAAAGTCTGAAGTCGCGACGGGGAAATCTTCTCTTAACTTTGATGGTGAAAAAAATAGTGGCTATTGGGCATGGCGACGGGTAGCTAAACGAGGTGCTGAGATCTCTTTGATTTTTCGGCAGGTGTTTGGCGATGCCGCCATGATGACGCGCATTCGGCCTTTGCTGATGACCCAGCTTACTTTTGCCGATGGCCCTTTGTTTCAGGCCGTTTACTTTTTGCAGAACTACTACAACAATCCGGCGCAGGTTGCGGCTCCCAAACCTCCCAAGTATTACTTTTATGGACTAGGGGGGAGCGCCTACTACAATCCCAAAACGCCAACTTCCCCCGATGCGGTGTTTGCTGATCTCAGCAATAAAACAGAATGGACGAAGGTACTTCAGCAAGATGCAAACTATGCCGCAGCCTTTGGCCTCAAGCGCATTGCCTATGAGGGCGGGCCTAGCCTTGAGGGTGGCAGTATTACGGATAAAAACCGTGCGGCCTATCGCAATGACCCGCGCATGAAGGCTGCAATGGTTCAGGCGCACGATGTATGGAGTGCCAATGGCGGCGATTTACTCACCTACTTCTCGATTACGGGTGAGTCGCCTTGGGGCTTTGTGCCGGATATTTGGGACATCACTAATCCTCAGAAAAATCTTAAGTTCCAGGCTATGGATGTGCTGCGGACTCGACCACGGGCGCAAGTGACTTATGGTACGCTGCTTCCGGCTGTGTTAGAGGCAACCCAGTACAGTGCGCCGCCGAAGGGACAAGGCTATAGCCCTAAGCAGCTTAAGCCTGGGCAGTGGTTAAGCTATACGGTGCGCACCGAGGGGACAAACGATTTTAAGATTCGGCTGAAGGGCAGCGCTGCGGAGGCCAATGGCAAGGTCGAGATTTGGGCTGATGGAACGTTGGCGGGAGTGGTTAATGTACCTCAGTCGAGCTGGATGCCCAGCGCAAAGGAAACCCAGGAGGTACAGGTGCCGTTTGGGGGTGGGCTACACGGCATTATGATTCGCAGCAAAACGGGGACGGTTAATGTGGAACAGATTATTGTCAGGTAGGGCGATGACGCTTGTGAGCCCTCAGCCAAAGGACATGAGCATCAATACGATAAAAAGCAGGGCATAGACCCACGGTAAGGCGATCGCCCCAATGGCAACCCCGCTATAGCCCCACCCATAGGCAACCCAGGCACCCACCCCAGACACCACAAACGCCACGGGCACGAGAAAAGCAGCCACCAATACAACTTCACGCCAGGGAATCTTCATATTTGCGATGCTGATCATACTTGCTGCGGCAAATAGCCCTCCTGCAAAGGTTCCTAGTACGCAAACTAAAGTATTGATGACTAGGATTTGATGCATTCATGATCTCTACTACAGCAAGTATTAACATCTTCCTACGGCTGAAGCGCTTGTAATTCCTAAGATTTACGACGTAGGTTGAGGCGTAATAAAGTCAAGACGTTCTTGCGGCATAAGTAATTAAAGTGATGACGGCACCCTGTGGATCTTGGATGACGGAAAATTTACCGACCGTAGGAATTTCCTGGGGCTGCATCAAAACCTTCCCTCCTAAGTCTTCCGCCATCTTGGTCGTAGTGTCTACGTCCTCTACCGTTACGGTGGTTCTCCAATGCGGAGGCATTGGCTGCATATCTGTCGGGATGGTCATCATGCCGCCGATAGATTGACCACCCGCCGACATCACTCTATATTCCATCCCTTCGACTGGGCCGTCAGTCATCGTCCAGCCAAAAAGGTTCACGTAAAAGTCTTCTGCGGCTTGCAGATCCGTGGTCATCAGTTCGCACCAACTAAATGCGCCATGTTGCTGAAAAGGATTAATCATAAGGACTCCTTAAACAGTGGGTGTTACCTTAAAAATTACAATAAACCTATTTCTGATTATTGTACAGATATCAAAGATTAACTTTTCTATTGCAACATTTCGGGCAATATTGCTTTGGTTTATCTAGGAAATACATTTCAAAGTAAGTGGATCACACTCGTTGCGACGCCCCAAATTGAGAGTTCCTGGGGTTCTGTGACTTCAATAGGTGGATAGTTGTCATTTTCGGCGTTTAGGATTGGGCGATCGCCTTTAAAAGCAAGACGCTTTACAGTGAGTTCGCCATTAAGGACTGCAATGACGATGCGTCCCGAAACGGGATCTAGACTGCGATCGACCACCAGCAAATCGCCGCTATGAATACCAGCGCCAGTCATTGAATCGCCGGAAACTCGAACATAAAAGGTGGCGGCTGGATTTTTGATGAGATGCAGGTTGAGATCGAGTTTGCCTTCGATGTAATCTTCAGCAGGTGAGGGGAACCCAACAGAAACGGGCTGTTGATAGAGATCTAGGCTAAAGATCGCGGAGACTTGGGGTACAAAGCAGTCGAAGGTACGCGGATTGAATGATCTGGATTTGCCCTGATTGTGTGTATTGATCACGAGTTAAGTCGCCTTTGAAATATGTACGACAATCATACTAGGTGAAATACTTGAGCTGGTCTAGGATGATTTCTTAACTGTATTGACTCCGTAGGATTCGTTTTGTCGGCTTAAAATAAGCGAAGGCATTGGAGGCTCAGAGTTTGATGGAAATTCTTCAGCTAACGACAACCATTGACGGAGCTGGATATCTAAATCTCAGGATTCCAACACAATTAGCGGCTGGAAATGTAGAGATAGTAATCGTGCTAAATCCTATTTTTTTAACGAACGAAAGTCTTTCCAAATATGATTTTTCAGATCTGGTCGGGCGTTTGATCTGGCAAGGCGATCCTGTTGTGGTGCAACGGACACTTCGAGATGAATGGCGATGACCCTTCTTCGTTAGCTTAGAAAATGAGATTGATCGATGCAGACCTTTGATGTCAATCCCTGAAAGTTAGTTCTGGCAAGGGTTAGTACACTTCTTCGTGAGATCCAACATCCAGCAAAAGAATTACATCATCCTCTGTTGATAAGTCTTTTTCTAAGGAAAAGATGATGCGACAATCATAGCCACAGGAGCATGCATATAAACCTTGCAATTTGCCTGTTAATTTATGGGTTGAAAGGGATCCAGTAAATACATCTTGCTGCATTTGAATCAGGGCGGTTGCAATCCGATTTTGGAGTTTGGAATCTCGTTTGACAAATTTACGAAATGAGCGCTTAAATTTTTCCGTTAGGACAATTTTCCTCATTATTTTTCGACATCATTGAGTGACTGTCGGAGTTCAGAAATGGCTTCTTCTGCCGTTTGAGGTTTCAATTGTCCCGAATGGAACGCGGAAATTGACAACTGAGCATTTTGGGCAATTTCTTCTCGCTGAGATTCAATTCTACGATTGCGCAAGATCTGAATCAGCATTTCTTGCTGGTCGGGGAGGAGCTGCATGGCAGTATCAAGCGCTTGATCCAGAGTAACCATAATTATTTGGTGAATTGGAAATACTTACTATTTTAGCTTGACTGGCTGTGGATGTAGTTGGAGCATGAATTTAGACATAATTGCCCATTCCGCCAAAGTCTTGAGCGAAAACAACCGATGGTTATATTGTGGCTAAAGCTTTAGAGCAGTAAATGAGGGCGCTGAGCATGGCACGAGATGAAGCATATCGAGAAGCAGAGTTGCGCATCGAACATGCGCGGCGTCTGAGAGCCACAACTCTCGATCTTGTGGGGATGGGTTTGATTAGGGTGCCAGAGGCAATCTCATCCCTCACCCAGTTGACTGAACTTCACCTTTATAGTAACCAACTGACGAGTTTGCCAGAGGAGATTGCTTCTCTCACCCAATTGACAAGGCTTTACCTCGACAGCAACCAGTTCAGAAGTCTGCCAGAGGAGATTGCGTCACTCGCTCAATTGACAAAGCTTGACGTCTCCGATAACCAACTAACAAGTATCTCAGATGCGATCACATCCCTCACTCAGTTGATAGAGCTTGATCTCTACCGTAACCAACTGACGAGTTTGCCAAAGGGGATCGCGTCTATCACTCAGTTGGCAAAACTTGACGTCTCCAGCAACCAATTGACAAGCCTCCCAGAGGGGATGGCATCCCTCACTCAGTTGGCATGGCTTGATGTCTCCCGCAACCAATTGACAAGCCTCCCAGAGGAGATCGCATCTCTCACCAAGTTGACAATGCTTAACCTCGCCGACAATCCTCTAGAGCCAGAACTTGCTGCTGTCTATAGAGAAGGGATTGAATCAGTGTTTCAATTTCTGAGGGCAAAAGCAAAAAAATCGATTGTCTTAAACGAAGCTAAATTGATTTTAATTGGGGAAGGAGAAGTAGGAAAAACTAGCTTATTGGGGGCACTAAGAGGAGATGAATGGATAGAACAACGTCAGACAACCCACGGTGTGGAAGTCGATATTAAGTCTCTGTCGGTTGCTCATCTAGATAGTGGAACTGAAATTACATTCAACGGTTGGGACTTTGGCGGACAAAGCATCTACCGCCATACTCATCAAATGTTTTTCACTTCTCCCGCCATCTACCTTGCCGTATGGAATCCGCGTCGAGGGCCAGCGCAATGTCGGGTAGATGAGTGGATCAAAATGGTCAAGCACCGAGCTTACAACGAGGCTCGTCCTGACGAAAAACCGTACATCTTGGTCGTTGCCACCCACGGTGGCCCCAAAGAGCGGTTAGACTACATCGACGAGCAAGCCTTGCGAGAGGAATTTGGCGATCTAATCGTTGGCTTTTACCATGTCGATAGCAAAACGGATTACGGTCTAGATGAGCTGAAACAAGTGATCGCTCAAACAGCCGCAACCATCCCCCAAGTTGGGCGCACCGTCCCTGCCAGTTGGAAGCGCGTGCTAGATGCCGTGCGCCAACGCAGCGAAACCGACGCCTGGATTACCTACGAACAATTCCAAACCCTCTGTGCAGAGCAAAGCGTTGACCTTGCCCTTGCCAAAACCTACGCCGCTATCCTCAACGAACTCGGCCACTTAATCCACTACAGCACCGACCCCATCCTCAAAGATACCGTCATCCTAAAACCAGAATGGCTCAGCAAAGCCATCAGCTTTGTCTTAGAAGACAAACAAGTCAAAGACCAAAACGGCCTCTTCCGCCACGATCGCCTCAGCGAACTCTGGGACGATCCGGCACGAGAGACAGATCGCTATCCCCAGCATCTGCATCCGGTCTTTCTCAAACTCATGGAGAAATTCGATTTATCCTACCAGGTGGAACTACCCGAAGCGGGATCGAAACCCACCAGCCTAATGGCGCAACTCGTCCCCAGCAGACGACCGGAAGGCTGGAAACAAGACTGGATCTTAAAACCCGACGACACCGAGCGTACCCAAATCTGTCGCCTGCTAGATAAAGAAACAGGTCGCACCGTCGAACTAGAAGGGTTAATCTATCGCCTCATCGTACGGCTTCATCGCTATTCTCTCGGACGCGACGATTACAACAAAAGCCGCCACTGGAAAAACGGACTATTGCTGGACGATGTGTTTAACGGTCGCGCCTTTATCGAAGAAATTGCTGGAGACGTTTATATCACCGTGCGAGCCGCCTATCCCAACGGCTTCCTTGGTCATCTTTGCGCTGAAGTTCAGTCCCTTGTTAAGTCCTTCTGGCATGGCGTTGACCCGAGACTACACTTGCCCTGTCCTACCCAAAATTGTAAGGGTTTGCTAGAGCGGGACGAAATCATGGAGTCCAAAGCAGAAGGGATTTCCAAAGTGCGTTGTGCCGTCTGTCGCAAGTTTCACGATATTGATGGGCTAATGTCTAGCACCGCCGCCAAACCCGAATGGCAAGAAGCCGTCACCCAGCTCAACCTTGGTCAGCAAGAAATTCTAAAGGCTGTCAGTACCAACTACGACGCGCTGAGCTTACAACTGCGAACCTTAATGAGCCAAGCCGACGAACAGTACAGAGCCTTGCTCACTACCCTTGCAGACCCCGCCAAAGATGGCCCGCGTTTGTTTAGCTTTGAACCCGTTGATCCAAACTTTTGGGACAAACCCAAATGGATCGCCAAAAAATTTCGCCTCACGCTCTGGTGCGAACACAGTCGTCTGCCGTTAACTGTGCTGAACGATGACGACACCAGCGGCGTTTACGAAATTGACCTCACCCGCGACTGGATTAAGCGCGCCTCACCCATCTTGCGAATTCTTTCTGTCACCCTCAAACTCGCCCTGCCAATCGCCATACCTGGCACCAAACTCGCCACAGATGACAAGGCATATCACGCCATCTCAGAACAGCTCGAATTCGGCGTTAAATCCGCAGATTCCTTTCTACAAGGCAGCGAAAAGCTAGGGGATTGGCTCGTAGACAGCGACCCGACAGAATTCGACCCAACCGCAGAACATACCCGTTCTGTTATCCGCGCTCAGGGTTCGGTTTTACGAGAACTCCATGCCCTCTTGAAAACACAAGACATTGCCCATAGCTTTGGCGGACTCGAACGGGTTCAAAACAAACGTCGTGAATTCTTGTGGATTCATCCAAAGTTTTTGAAAGAATATTAAATCTTGCCTTCCAATCAGGCATCATTCATCAATTGCAGCGATTCTCCAGTAACGCGGCAAATTCGCCAGTCGGGGAGTATATCTGCGCCCATTCTTCGGTAGAAGGCGATCGCCGTCTCGTTCCAGTCCAGCACGCTCCACTCGAGCCGACCATAGCCACGATTTTGGGCAATCTGAGCCACGGCTTTCAGTAATGCTTTGCCAATTCCCTTGCCTCGATAGGCTTCTTGCACAAAGAGATCTTCTAAATACAGCCCAGGCTTCGTTAAAAATGTGGAGTAGTTTTTGAAAAATAGGGCAAACCCAATGAGCTGCCCCTCCAGTTCCACCACCAGCGCTTCTGCATAGGGCACATCGCCAAATAGATGTTCGCCCAGATCCTCTGGCGTTCCTGTTACCTGATGCATCAGATTTTCATAGATCGCCAATTCTTGAATCAGGTGAAAGATGGCATTTATATCGGCTGGTAGAGCGGGGCGGATGTTGTACTGGGTCATAGATTCTGGTTCATAAATTTAATGGCGTGAGAGATTGAACATCATTAGCCCTTGGTTTGCAGCGACAAAAACTTTGCCAAAGCCTCTGCCATCGCCGGAGGCCAACGGCGGATGGTTTCTACCCATTCTAAATTCCGGTAGCGTGAGTCTAACCCCACCACGGCAACCCATTGACTTTCTGCTTCACCCCGCTGCCCTTGAGTCCAGAGTGCCGCTGCCAAAGCTGCTCGCATATCGGCAAACTGCGGGTACTTTCGCACCAAATTGCGAAACTGATGGATGGCTTCTTCTGATTGACCCAACTGGTACAGCGCCAAAGCACAGTTTGCTCGCGCTAGGGCAAAGCCAGGATTAAGCTGAGTCGCCTGTTGAAAATCGGCTAAGGCAGCTTGCCAATCGCCTGTACCGGACTTTGCATTGCCTCGGTTATTGTAGGCCGCTGCGTCGTTGGGCGCGAGTTCTAAGACATGATTGTAGTCTACGATCGCCGCGTCCCACTGCTGCAATCCTTCTAGAGCCGCCCCGCGATTCAGGTAGGGGTCGGGCTGGTCGGGGGCGAGGGCGATCGACTGGTTGTAATCGGCTAATGCTTCAGCAAGTTTATGCAGACTCACACGGGCATTGCCACGATTGCTCCAGACGGCTGGATTGTTGGGGTACGTTTCTAGAATTGAAGTCCAGTAGGTTTCTGCGGTAGCAAAGTCGTTGCGGTTAGTCGCGTCAAAGGCTTGGTCAAACAGAAGATTAATGGTTTCTAGTTCTGTCTGAGTGGGTGGGTTAGATGAGGTGATGGCAGCAGATACTGGGGCAACGGCGATCGCAACGTCGGTAAATCCCAGCCCTATTGCTAGCCCCAGACAGAGACAAAAATGGAGCAATCCCTGGGTGATTGTGGTCAATGTGCCCCATGCCCAGAGTGACTTGACCCACGTTAAAACCCAAAACAATCCTTTAACTCGTAACTTTGGCATCCCACGTCATCCAGAATTGTGCTGTTTAAACTGTGGCACATTCCTGGAAAGGTCAAAGCTTACCCTTTAGCCAAAGCCGTTAAAGCTGGAATTTAAAACATTGGGGCTAGCTGCTCAATTCCTTTCTTGATGCGTCGGGTGACTGTTACGGGGCTACATGCCATGCTTGTCAGGCATTCTCTAAGACTTTGCGGCAAGACGAGAAGCAGTTTCGATGTAAAACAATAGCGCGTTGATATCCGCAGGGTTGACGCCCCCAATGCGGGTAGCTTGACCGATGGTCAAGGGCTTAACCTTACTTAGTTTTTCTCGGGCTTCCATTGAAAGGGTTTGAATGCTGCCGTAATCTAGGTTGGGCGGCAGTTTGCGATGCTCTTGACGGCTGGTGTACTCGATTTGTTTTTCTTGCCGTTTGATATAGCCAGCGTATTTAATTTCAATTTCTACGCCTTCTTTTTCGCAGTCTTCTAGGCTAGGTATTCCTAGGTCATACCGCTCTAAATCGACATAGTGAATGCTAGGGCGACGCAGTAAATCCGCAAGGGTAATGGAGCCTTTGATGGCTTGAGTGGTGTCAGCGGCGATCGCCACACCCACTTCATCTTGCTCTTTGAGTCGCGTGGCGTGGAGTCGTTCTTTTTCGGCAGTGATATTGGCCTGCTTTTGGGTGAACAATGCCCAACGGCGATCATCAATGAGGCCAATTTCTCGCCCCAGCGGCGTTAATCGCTGATCTGCATTATCAGAACGCAGAATCAGGCGGTACTCTGAGCGGCTGGTCAGCATACGGTAAGGTTCACGGAGATCTTTGGTGCAGAGATCGTCCATCAGCGTACCCAGGTAGCTCTGCTCACGAGAAAACACCACCATTTCTTGATGGTTCACAAAGCGCGCGGCGTTGATACCTGCCACTAAACCTTGCGCTGCGGCTTCTTCGTAGCCTGTGGTGCCGTTAATTTGCCCCGCGCAAAATAGCCCCTCAATTTTTTTGGTCATCAGGGTGGGGTAGCACTGCGTGGCGGGAATGTAGTCATACTCCACGGCGTAGGCAGGGCGGAGCATTGCGCAGTTTTCTAGGCCAGGAAGCGATCGCAGCATTTGCAGTTGAAGCGTCTCTGGCAGACCTGTCGAAAATCCCTGAATATACAGTTCTGGAATCTCTCGCCCTTCTGGCTCAATAAAAATCTGGTGGCTTTCTTTGTCGGCAAAGCGCACGATCTTGTCTTCGATGCTGGGGCAATAGCGCGGCCCTTTGGCATCCACCCAGCCGCCGTATACAGGCGACAGATGTAGGTTATCTCTAATGAGCTGATGAGTTGCAGCGGTGGTGCGGGTGATGTAGCAAGGGAGCTGCTCTTTTTTGACCCACACTTCGGGGTCAAAGCTAAACCAGCGCACGTCATCGTCCGCTGGCTGTTCTTCCATTTTGCTGTAGTCTACCGAGCGCTTATCAACGCGTGCGGGGGTGCCTGTTTTTAAGCGTCCTGTTTCAAAGCCCAGACGATTTAAGGTTGCCGTTAGCTCTTCTGCGGCAAATTCCCCCGCGCGCCCCGCTGCCATCGACTTATTGCCCACCCAAATGCGACCGCCTAAAAACGTCCCTGTGGTCAAGATGACGGATTTGCACGCAAAGGCAACGCCAAAGTAGGTTTGAACCCCCACCACTTCTTCATTGGCACCCAAGACCAAATCCGTGACCATTCCCTCACGGACGGTCAGATTCTCTTGATTTTCTACAATATTTTTCATGACCGCTGCGTACTCGCGCTTATCGGTCTGCGCCCGCAGCGCCCAAACTGCAGGCCCTCGAGAGCTATTGAGCAGGCGCTTTTGCAGATAGGTACGATCGGCCATTTTGCCCATTTCGCCACCCAGCGCGTCAACCTCATGGGTAAGTTGAGACTTGGCGGGGCCACCTACGGCGGGGTTACAGGGCTGCCACGCAATTTTATCTAGGTTCAGGGTTAGCAGTAGCGTTTTGCAGCCTAACCGCGCGGTTGCTAAAGCCGCCTCACAGCCTGCATGGCCTGCCCCCACGACAATGACGTCAAAGGCATCAATAAATTCAACAGAAGCTGGAGTGGTCATAGAAAAACGGCGATTGCAGAGAACCTTAGTTCTATTCTAATGGGTGCAAGTTGAAGCTCTACCACTCTCGTAGGGCGATCGCCAATCCTTCTTCAAGCTCAGGGGTAATGTGGTCGTCTGCCATCCGCTGCTGAATGGCGGTATGAGCTAACTCTGAATCAATCTGTTTTAGAGCCGCCAGCACATGAAGTCGAACGATGTAGTCTGGGTCTTCGAGGCGCTCTATCAGTAGGAGCAACAACGCAGGCGACCCAATTCGACCGAGACTTAGCATTGCGTTTGCCCTCAGTTTGGGTGACTGCTGAAGAATGGGCGATCGCACTACTTCCAATAACCATTCCGCAGCCCCTGAAAAATTAGCAGTGCTGCTCAAAATTTCCTGCATTAGCAGCTCTGGCAATGGCGTTTGTTGCGCTAGCATTTGCCAGGTTTCCATTAATCCCTTCAGTGCAGCAGCAGAACCGATCCACCCTAGCGCCTGAATCAGCGTTTGGTGGAGGGTTGGGTCTAAATTGGGTTCGCTACATTTTTGGGTTAGGGCGATCGCCCCTCTGTCGGTTCCCAATCGCCCCAAGGCTTTTGCAGCCTGGGTTACTACGCCAAGGTCAGCGTCATTGAGCGCAGGCATAAGCCGCTCAACAAGGTCTATGGCCGAATTGTCTTGGGTACGGACGGCAAGACTGGCGATCGCCGCTTTTCGTACTTCAGCGCTAACATCTGTTAGCCCCTGTAGCAATAGGGGACTAATGCGAGGGTCTATAAACTGATCTAGCGCTTCAAAAGCCAGCGATCGTGCTTCGGCGGAACCCATTTGAGACACCTCCAGCAGCAGCGGCACTACCTCAGGTCGATGATGCATTTGCGTGAGTGCCCGTAATCCCGTCATTTGCCGAGTGGGGTCTTTCAACGCGTTTGAAAGTTGGTCAATGGCATCTGTGCCCATCTTCGCGAGTCCTTGCACCGCCATTGAGCTGACGTCTTCATCTGAATGTTCTAAAAGCTGACTCAGTGCCAAAATCGCGTCTGGATGCCGCAAGGACGCTAAGATTTTTGCAATAAACCACTGAAGCTCAGGGTCAGCATCTGATACTTTGAGCAGGTTCAGTAGGGGCGATACAATCACCTCACCGCAGTCTTCAAGCTGCTTGGCAATATCCCAGCGAGACTGGAAATCACCCATCTTTAAGGTATTTAGCGCGGTGGCTATTTCTTGCACAGCTTCGCTCTATGTAGGTTCTGTCTTTTATTCTATGGGTTCTGTCTAGCTACAGATCTTATGGGTTAGCGCTAATTTTATTGGCGGAAGTTGATATACTCTTGCATTCTTGAAATTGCAGTGGCTTATTTAAGTCAGAATTTTCTAGGGATACTGGTTTCATCTTTTCAGTGACTGGGTTAAAAGGCATTCCATCAGATCCTTTCTCAGGAAAATGACTACGCCAATTTTCCTCTAGGTAACAAGCGCCAGCTAAATTAGCATTTTTCAAGGAGGCTCCAGTAAGCGTGGCACTGCGCAAGTCTGCTTGCCGAAGGTCAGCATTATCAAGATTAGTATTGCTTAAATTTGCTCCCATCAAGACAGACTTATAGAATCGTGCGCCTTGAAATCCAGTGCCACTAAAATCTGCACTGCAATTATTTTTTGATTGCCAGTTGACAACTTTTCGTTGAATTTGATCCTCAAAGAAATTCCCCGAAGGATAGTCTTTACATTTTGAGAATGATATATATGCGCCTTCAAGATTGATGTCTTCTAAAGATGCATCTTTCAACACAACACCCGTAAGGTCAGAGCCACTTAACTGAATGGGTGTAGTAAATATTTGCCCAAATGACTGGACTTTTAAAGGAACTATCCAGGCACATCCTATCCTTTGAAAATTTGGCTGCTCAGAATTGACACATTTTTTGCTGTCCTTAATATATTTAGTATTGTATTCAGATTCTTTAACTAAAAGTGCAGGCAAAGATACAGGACTAAAATTATCAATCTTAAATTGCCTGAGATAAACTAATTCTTTGCGATTAAAGTCTTGTTCTAACAATTGAGCCTGTTCTTTATTCAAATTTAATTTGCTATTTAATAGCCATTCTTCACTTAGCTTCTGAGGCTGTAGCTTAATAAGTTTTGCTCCATGCAGAAACCTCAAGAGCATCCCTTTCTCTTGACCATTCAAATTTTTTAGCTTAGTCAGTGTTTGAGCATTTGCAGACTCTCTAGCTGTTCTAGCAACTGGGTTCTCAAGACTTAAGCTACCTAGTTCTTTGTCAAGAAGAAGCTTGGAAATATTATTAATATAAGCATTAAGTTCTTCGCTGCCATTCTTTTGAGCTTTAAATATTGCTTGAGTTTGATACAACAGAAAAAGTATGGCGGAGAAAGCTGCTAAAGGAATAAGTATTTTAGGCGAAACCCAATTTATTTTTTTAATTTGATTGGCATTAGAATCAGAAATTATACTATTGCTAGTTTCTTCTGTTTTTTTTGCATCAATACCACCATCTTCGTTATACTTGCTTTCTGACAAGCTCTCAATATGACCGCCAAAGAATAAATTCGTTAATTCATCTTCATTTTCAGCGTCATTTTCGTCCGAAATAAAAGTTTCATCATATCGGGGCGTTTTCTTAGCAACTTCATTCAATTTTTCTGTTTCTATTGACTTATATTCAAAAACAAGATTTGCCCCACTGGGCTTCCCGAGCGTTATATAATCTCCTGATTTTAGATGCTGACTATTTTTAACTTTTTGATTGTTGACGAAGGTTCCATTGGGTGTTTCCAAGTCAGAAATTTGCCAAACGGGATCGTTGTCTATTTTGACCAATTCAATCTTGGCATGATATCTAGATACTCTAGAATATTTTGGCCTTAAAACAAATTGACAATCAGTAGACCGTCCGACAAACGTTGCTTCTTTGTCTGACAGAATATATTGCTCAGGTTCTTTTGAATTCTGTGGCGAATTAGATTCATCGCACAAGGTTAGTATGGCAACCTTAGTGACGGAAGATTCGGTCATTTTTAGAACCTCCTTCATTTGGATTTAACGGCTAGAAAATTCTATGATTTTCACATTTAGCCTTTGCCCAAATAGCACTCGCTACATTTAGGCTTTTAAATTGTGCCGAAAATAAGGCTCTCTATTGCAGTCGTCTGTCTCAGCTCTATGACCACATCATACGTTCTAATTCTTTATACTGTTCCAACTTGATCTATGGAACCAGAGGCGCATTTAACTCAATCGCCGTTCTTTTTAACTATTTTAGTGGTCTGTCAAGCTTTTGCCTAACTCTGAGTAGTTATATGAAGAGACGATTGTTCTGGCACTGGATCTGGATTGAGGCTTCCAAGCATCCCAGCTACACCCAAAAAGGCCAAAATTCCCACTATAGCCAACAAGAACATCTGGTTCAGATAAGTCTTGGTGACTAGCTGTACTCTTCCTGTGTATGGATGGGGAGACAAAGAGACTGCTTTCTTATTCATGATGTGACCTCGCGCTCAATTACTTTTGATGCAATTATTTTCTATCGTTTGAGCATGTTGCGCTGTGATGTAGAAGGCGTTGCGCTGTGATCTACGACACTTCTGCTGTTCAACTCAGGTTCACATCCAATTGTGTTGATTTGACGGATGTATGGATTGAACTGGGTACCCTATGAGCGTGGCTTTATAGGTTGACCCATGACATCCCCGTTACAGCATCCGGTGCAAGCCATTTTGGAGTTGTTGGTTCAAGAGCCGACGCTGCGATCGCAGGACATTACCGCCGCCCAAAGCTCCCTCCGTAAGGTCATCTCCCCTACGTTTGAGATTGTGTTTGCAGGGGCTTTTAGCGCAGGCAAGTCAATGCTCATCAATGCGCTGCTGGAGCGGAAGTTACTCTACAGTGCGGAAGGTCATGCGACGGGGACAGAATGCCAAATTGCCTATGCTGAAGCCGACCAAGAGCGGGTGGTGCTGACTTTTTTAAGCAGGTCTGAAATTCTGGAGCAGGTTAATCTTCTGATTCAGCGATTGGGGTATTCGGACAAAGGCAATTTGGATGCCGACGAATTTTTGAACCCCATGAAGCAACATTGTGCTGACGTTATTCAATCAGAAGGGGGCGAAAATCGCTCTGAGTTAGCGAAGCAAGCCAGTGCCCTTAAGTTTTTACTAGAAGGCTATCAAAATAACCGCGATCGCATCCAGCCCGAAAGCAACGCAACCTACCCGATGGAGCAGTTCAACTTTAGTACGCTCCAAGAAGCTGCCAGCTATGCCCGTCGCGGTAGCAATAGTGCGGTTCTTAAACGGATTGAATACTACTGTCATCATGATTTGCTTAAAGATGGCAACGTCTTAATTGACACGCCTGGAATTGATGCGCCTGTGAAGCGCGATGCGGAACTGACCTACGACAAAATTAAAGATCCAGATACTTCGGCGGTGATTTGTGTTCTCAAGGCGGCTGAAACAGGGGAACTCACCAGTGAAGAAACGACGCTGCTTGAGACGATGCGGTCTAATGCAGGCATTCGCGATCGCGTGTTTTACGCCTTTAACCGTGTGGATAAGACTTGGTACAACGCTCAGCTACGGCAGCGCCTAGAAAGTCTTCTGCACGAGCAGTTTCAGGATACGACGCGGGTTTATAAAACCAGTGGGCTACTGGGTTTTTACGGCAGTCAGCTTAAGCAGACCAGCCGAGGCGATCGCTTTGGGTTAGATTCTATTTTTGCTGAAGAAACTCGTGGAACGCTGGGACAAGAAGAATCGCCGCTGTTTGTGACGGAATTCAACAACTATTGTGCATCTGGCAAGCTGGTAGGCAGCAATCTCCGCCCAGAGGTGCGTGGCTATGAGTTGCCCAATGATAACTACATCCGCATTTTGTCGGAGTGCGGAACGCCGCTGGTGGATCAGCTCATCAAAGACAGCGGTATTGAGGCGTTTCGGTCTGCCATTACGCGCTATCTCACCGAAGAAAAACGGCCTCAACTTTTTGCGGCTTTAGCGGATGATTTACAGCCGCTGTGCATTGCGCTTCGCAAGACCTACATTGAGGCTTGGCAATACTGCGATCGCCAGCCCCGTGATGTAAACGCAATGAAAGAGCAAGAGCTACAGCAGCTCAGCCAAGATTTAATACAGGTGGGCGATGATTTCCGCTCTCACATTGAGCAGGAGCTAAACCAAGTTGTTGCTAGCAACCTGAATCAGACCTTTGAGTCAGACTTTCGCAAGCTGCAAGCGCTGATGGTCAATGTATTAGATGATTTACTCAAGGGTTTTTCGGTAGCGGCAGTGCATCAACAGGCACAAACCAGCCATCGACGGAATTCGGTAGTGCCACTGCTGGGTATTTTGGCAGAGGCGTTTTATTACTTGGCTAATGGATTAGAGCGTATTTTAGAGAATGCCGCGCAAGAGATTGTCTCTCACTTTTTCCGGTATTTACTGGAGCAGGTGCAGACTCAGCCTTACTACGCCAATTTGTACCGAATGCTAGGAGATGACGGCGGCATTGAGCAGCAGTTGCATCAGCTTCAGGAGCAGGTCTGTCACGCGATTCGCAATGAAGCGAGGACGGAATGCGATCGCTATGTGCGAGAACGTCCTGACTTTTTTGCGGAGGGTACAGCCTCAATCTTTCAACTACGGCAGACACTACAGCAGTCATGCAAGGGTTACGACTACCAAAGCATGATTGCAGCTGAGCCAGCCATTCGTCAATTGCTGAAGCTTGATTTTGAAGAGAAGGTCAAGGAAACGGTTATGTTTACGTTTCGTCAAACCATTAACCAAACCCTCAATAGTCATTTACTGGATACGTCAAAGGAACTGGCTGACTCAGTGATTCAAAAGTATGAACAGGCGAGAATGTATCTTGCTAAAACACTAGAAAAGGAAGCTCAGGAAAAAATTGTAACCATTCAACAACAGCAGGAAGCGGTTCAGCAAAAAATAAAGGCTTATAATCAGGGCATTTTAGAAATCAATCTTTGCTTAGAATCTATGTTGCTTGATCGAAAAAAGCTTCCTGAAATTCTTGAATCTGATTTAGCCCTGCTTCCTCCCTCAGTGGCACCAGACTTAAAAGATCTGGTAATGTCTGAGTTCAACCAATAGATTAAACGTAGCACATAGCATAAAATTCTCTTGAAGCACAATCATATAGCAAGGAAGATACATGGAATTTAAGCCTTTAGAAGATGGTGAAACAGCTATTTCAATCCCATCTAATATGTTTAAGCATAAAGAGCTAATTGCCTTTGTCAATGAAGCTTTTAGGCATGGGGGATTAAATCGACTAGGAGAAATAATTTGGGATAGAGGACGCGGTAAAATTCCTTTGGACAAATCAGATGATAGCCGGAAGTCTTGGTTTGAAAATGGAATTGAATGCGAGATTCTCAAGCCAAATTCTATGGGATGGCAAAAAGGACGAGTTCGCATCAATGTTACTATTGAATTTTGCTCTAACGAGAAAGAAGAAGAGTCGGCATTGAATTTTATCAGGCAAAATCAATAAATCTCATGATTTAATTTTATCAAAAACTATTATGAATAATAATGAATCCATCCAGATTTCTGAATTTGATGTTCTTTGTTTTTTAGAAGACAAACCCTTAGATTTGCCAAGAACCGTTAGATTTGTTGAATTAAAGCAAAGAATGGAGGAAAGACTTTTTCATTATAAAAGTGATAAACCCTTAATGGATAAAGGTGTTGAGTGTGAGTTACTAAAACCAAGTGGTCAAGGATGGCAAAAAGGCAAGGTGAAAATTTGCGTCGAGTTTATTCCCGACAAACTTAATTATTCATCAGAACTTGACGTTTTGCGTTCCAGAGTGATTGAGCAAGAAGTTTCAGATTTATTAGATGAACCCGAAGTTCAGTGATGATTGCTCCGTGAATAAAACTCCACGAATTTCTATCCCGCCAGAGGTTCGGCAGTATGTGCTAGAACGCGATCGCCACCAATGCCAAAGCTGCGGTAAAACCACTCAGCAATCGCCACTGCACATCGACCATATTATTCCCCTAGCCAAAGGCGGCACCAACGATCTGAGCAACCTACATACGCTTTGCCAGCGCTGTAATTTAGGTAAAGGCGATCGTTTAGATCCGCGCTTTAGTCGCCACTATTATTCGTGAATAGTTGGGATGGAGAGGTGCTTTCCCCAAAGTTCCAATAGCATAGAAATAGATAACCGCGAGGCTGACACCATGCCCCC
>JAGVDA010000248.1 GCA_020058975.1 Thermosynechococcus sp. WC_1
ACTGACGCGGTTAACTTCTTAAGCCCAGTCATGGCAGTGGATGTGAAAGACCATCAAGAAATTTCGGGTATCAATGACCGTCAACAGCTTGCCCAAGCCTATCAAATGCTGCAAACGCGCATTAAAGACGACTGGATGATGCGAGGCGTGACCCTGGTTGACCCCACCAGCATCACCATTGACGACACCGTCACCCTTGGTTCTGATGTGGTGATTGAGCCACAAACCCACCTGCGGGGCAATACTTCAGTCGGGTCAGGGTGCCGGATTGGCCCTGGCTCGATGCTAGAAAACGCAGTGGTGGGCGATCGCGTTTCCATCCTCTTCTCCGTCATTCAAAACAGTTCCGTCGCCTCTAACACCACCATAGGTCCCTATGCTCATCTACGCGGACAGGCTGCGGTTGGCGAAAACTGCCGCATTGGCAACTTTGTCGAGCTAAAAAATACCCGACTGGGCGATCGCTCCAATGTCACGCACCTGTCTTACCTGGGGGACACCACCACGGGTACTCAGGTCAATATTGGGGCAGGCACCATTACGGCTAACTATGACGGCGTGAATAAGCATAAGACCGTGATTGGCGATCGCACCAAAACGGGTTCTAACAGCGTCTTAGTGGCACCCTTAACCCTGGGGTCGGATGTCACCGTTGCGGCAGGCTCCACCGTGACCGAGAACGTACCGGATGATGCCCTTGTGATTGCCCGCGCCCGTCAGGTAGTCAAACCAGGCTGGCGACTACAATCGTAGGTATGGATATCTACCGACTGCCCGTCCTCAACGACAACTATATTTTTCTACTCCATGACCCTCAGCGCAATATTGCGGCGGTGGTTGACCCTGCGGTAGCAGAGCGAGTGCTGCAAAAAATAGCCGAGCTAAAGGCAACGCTGGTTTCTATTTTTAATACCCACCATCACAGCGATCATGTGGGCGGCAACTTGGCGCTGCTGCATCATTTCCCCGAGGCTGTGGTTTATGCCAGTGAGGCAGACCGAGGCCGAATTCCTGGACAGCAGATTTTTCTGGGCGAGGGCGATCTCGTTAGTTTTGGAACGCTTTGCGCCGAAGTTTTGTTTGTTCCAGGTCACACCAGCGGACATATTGCCTACTACTTCCCTCCGCTCACGACCGAGACGTCAGGCAACTTATTTTGTGGCGATACGCTCTTTTCGGGTGGATGCGGTCGTCTGTTTGAAGGCACCCCCGTTCAAATGGTCAATTCTTTAAGCAAAATTCGTTGTTTGCCTGACGACACCCAAATATGGTGTGCCCATGAATACACCCTCAATAATCTCAAGTTTGCGCTCACAGTCGATCCGCAAAATCTTGTGCTGACTCAGAAATTTGAAGACGTTCAAAAGATGCGACAGCGCTTAGAAGCCACGGTGCCTGCCTCGTTAGGCATCGAAAAGCAAACCAATCCTTTCTTGCGTTGGGATGCTGATGCGATCCTAAAAGCCACAAAAACGCAAGACTTCGTTCAAAGCTTTGCAAGATTGCGAGGTATGAAGGATCAGTTTTGAGTCCCCAATCGCTTTTGACTGTAGTGGGAAATCGCCGATCTCGGTTGTGTATTGGTTAGGACTGCGATCGCGACGCACCAAGACTCCGCACCCAATTTTCAAGATCTGATAGTTGAGAAAAATCTAGTAAAGCCTTGCCTAAATCCTCAAGCTGGATCAGAGAAAGGGTTTTGATTTGGGCTTCCGTTTCAGGGGCGATCGTCCCAAAGCGATGGGCTATCAATCGAAGCGCAAAGGTTAATTCGCCCTCTTGTCTGCCTTCTTGTCTGCCCTTTTGTTCGCCTTCTTGAAGAATCTCTTGATAAATCACAGATTGCTGCATGATTTCCTTCCTGAGAACCTGATTGATAAATCCCTTCTCTAATATTAACCCTGCTAGAATCCCAGCAGATGCCGCCACATTACTTTGAACCCGCTTTTCCGCAATCGCATTGACCTTCACCGCCACTTGACGCAGCGTTTGAGCTTTATCTGGGGTCTTGCTCAGAACCGCTAAAGGCAATAACCCAGTTGCTTCGAGAAAAGGCTCTGTGGGTTGCTCCCATAGACGGATCACCTCAAATTCGTGCCGCATTCCAGGAATCTCAAAAAACGTCTGATACACCAGCTCGGATCCAGTCGGGTTGAGATAAATGACAATCTGCCTGACCCGTTTATGGGGAAAGCGTCGATGCAGCCTTAAGCGATAGTCAGCCATCCGAAACGGCATCGTAGGGTCTGGCTCCGTTTGGAACTCGACCTGAAGAATCAAATCGTCAGAATCGAGCAAAATCAATGAATCAGCCCGAATCGGCTCTAAGGATAATTCCGTTGGAGTGAGTTTCGTAAAGGTAATGGGTTCACCGAGTAACCAAGTGGCAAAATCAGCCGAAAAGGTTTCTGCAAGGAACTTACAAGTGGGGTCAAACATGAGGGGATTTTAACAGATGAAATTGTAACAAATGCAATATCATCGCCAAAGCCGATAGCTTCGGTCACACCACTACCTTTTCCTACGACAACCGCAATCGCCTCATTGCAAAAGTAGCCCCCCTAACGGTCAAATGAGCATGACCTATGACCCCCGATTTCAGAAAGCGGTGGCGCAACTCTTGACATTACGATGCCTGACGAAAAAATTATCAAGGTTCACGTCAAATCATGACTATAATAATCAACGATATACTTGAAATGTTGTCAGATGATATGGTCAGCCACGGCCTCATCGCCCAGTATCTGAAGCAAGTAAATACCGATGCACTTCCAATTGAAGAGCCTATAAAGGATGCCTTAAAAAGGCTATTAGAATCTGACAGTATCGAAATAGGCATCGCCAAAATGAAGACGCCTGACTACTTAGAGTTTGTAGCCTGGAACGGAACAGTTGACGAAAAAGTTAGCAGAGCATTAGATGCTGTGGCTAACACAAATGGCTCAGACAAAGAGTTTGCTTATTGGTTATGCCTACAAGAAAATGTTGATCGCTATGAAGGGCACGGTTAATCTACCTTGACGAGCTACCTGTACACACAAGTCCGCCGAGACTTAATCCTTATCAAAAAGGAGCTGACTTTAAGTCACGTAGTTAAGCGAAGCGAAACCCAGTACCTTGTCCACGGATAGCCAGCTTCCGCCTCACAAAGTCACTAATCCTGACCGTCCACAGCCGAAAGCTACGCACAAT
>JAGVDA010000308.1 GCA_020058975.1 Thermosynechococcus sp. WC_1
CATCGAACCACTATGGATTAGGCGACGTTAGTCAGACTTTGTCTGCTGTCGCTGTTTGAACCCAGAATCCCCGTCTCTTTAGAGCGGGGAGTATGTCAAATCTGTAAGACCCTTCGTGTCGTCAAGCTGCATACCCGTGACCAAAACATCAATGTCCGCACTAATTCAGTAAGAAGAAGCTACACCAAATAGGCCATGGGGACAGTTTGCGCGCGAACCACCAACGAACCCAAGAGGAACAATTGGTTCAGCCGCAACGCCTAGAAAGAAACGTTTGATGCCTGAAATATCAACCACTTCAAGAGGCACGTCTGCGGCTCGACTGAGTTGCCGAGCTGAAGTTAGTTCAAAGTCGGCAGATACCTGACCGTAGTCAAAGAATACGGCGGTAGTCTTAAAGTTTTTCGCCGTTTGGAACAAGGCGGTGGCGGAGTCATAGCCGCCTGAAAGCGTCACAAGTGCAGACTTTATTGAAACATCTCCTTCGGTGGGGTGAAGCGGTCTAACGGCTTGGGCTTCAGCGGTGGCAACAGTCTTCGAGTCATCACCAGCGTATTGAAGCCATCTGCTGCAAGCCCTGGTTAGACATTGCCTAGAATTTGAGGAGAACTGCCTGTCTGAATTAACTCTTCTCGAAGAACACGACGCAGATCATTCTCGGTCAATGGTCGATCGGCTAGTTCTTTGAGATGAGTCTTTAATACTTCGTTAATCAATGTTTGATAACCAAGACCCCTAGCTTCTGCTTGTTGCCGAAAACTGTCTAAAATGTCATCGTCGATGTAAATTGTGATGCGTGTTTTACCAGTAGATGGAATAACAGCACCACGTTTTCCTTTGGAAAAATCATACTCATTCCTCATAAGCTTTTGCTTCCTGTCGAGTTGCTGGGCGGGCAGAAATCAAACGAACTGCATCACCACGCATTGTGTAA
The DNA here is from genome assembly GCA_020058975.1 of Thermosynechococcus sp. WC_1. Taxonomy (GTDB): domain Bacteria; phylum Cyanobacteriota; class Cyanobacteriia; order Thermosynechococcales; family Thermosynechococcaceae; genus JAAURS01. Next base: position 935 of record JAGVDA010000308.1, read on the forward strand.
ACAACGACCAAGAGTAGCCCTGCGTTTCCTATTCCCACTGCGATAAAGCGTTCCTCATTGATTGAATCAGGATCGATATCATGAATGGCAAGAGGATCGAAAAACACAAACTCAGCTTCAGCAAATGAAACACCATGCTTTCGCCAATTTGTTTGTGCTTTTAGAGGATCGTACTCAAAGGTCATACATACATTATACGCATATCGCAAGGCGTGAGCAATAATAGTTTTTGTTAGGCGACAGATGGAATGTTGAAGTTGAGTTGAATCCGCCGCCCATCTCTAGATTGCACCTCACTAACTTTTGGAACTTCAGTGGCTGTCTTCTCAGCGCACAACGTCCAAAATTGGGCTGCCGCTCGATTTTGCGCATGGAATTGAAGTTCCCACGGCCCAGGAAACCGCTGCCAGATCGCAAGAACTGCACTGTGCCCAGCCCTGTGTCGTCGATACTCAGGCTTGATGTAAAACTCAGCAAACTCGTATACACCTGATTCCGTAGATATAGGATCTCGCACGAGGGCAAATCCCGCCACGAGTCCGCTATATTTTACGAGAAATGCGTGTCTGCTTTTCTCGAACCAGTAAGTGTCAAGATAGGGATAGCTAGCCGCATCAGTGGCTCCAACTGGAATCTCCCGACAGCTGCTGAGTTCTTTAAGATACTCATCAAGCAGTGACTCTAACTCGCTAGTGTCCAAACGGCTAGCCTCAATAAGATCAACCATGAAAACCTGACGCTATATACAGCCTAACTATCATTAGGCGGAAACTTTCTACCTATCCACCCAAATTCGGGTAGATAGACTGAAAAATTCAGCATATTCCCTATGCAAAAGCAGAAACTTTCCACCTATCATTCTATCTAAGGTGGATCTGCTGAATTTTTCAAATTATTGTAACATTATGCAAAATCCGCCTAAAAAGCTCCTAGACCAAGTTAGAGATGTAATTCGCCTCAAGCATTATTCCTACCGCACGGAAGAAACCTACGTGCAATGGATCGTTCGATACATTTTGTTTCACAATAAGCGTCATCCCAAAGACATGGGAGTCGCAGAAATAGAGGAATTTTTAACTCATCTAGCAGTCGAAGGAAACGTGGCTGCTGCCACCCAAAACCAGGCTCTCAAAGCCATTTTATTTCTGTACCGCCAAGTCTTACAGATAGAACTTGAAGAGCGAATCAATGCTATCCGCGCCAAACGCCCACAGCAAATTCCAATCGTGCTCTCTCCCGACGAAGCTTTTGCCATCATTCAACAAACCACTGGAGTCCACAGGCTGATGCTGCAACTACTCTATGGTAGTGGACTGCGCTTGCGCGAATGTATGGAGCTACGAATCAAAGACATCGACTTTGCCCAGTCTCAAATGGTTATCCGCTGCGGCAAAGGTGGTAAGGATCGAGTCACACTGATACCACAAAGCGTCATCGAACCACTACAACTTCACATTCAACAAGTTCGCCTCATCCATCAGCAAGATTTAGAACTCGGCTATGGGGCAACGATATTGCCTTTTGCTTTCCACCGCAAAGATCCCAATGCTCCCCGTCAATGGGTTTGGCAATATGCCTTTCCTACGTCAACTCGCTGTCAAGATCCTAGAGGTAGCGGGATTGTAAGGTTTCACCTTCATGAAAGTGGCTTGCAGAAAGCTCTCAAACAAGCCGTGCGAATGGCTAAGATCTCAAAGCGGGTTAGTTGCCATACATTCCGTCATTCCTTTGCTACCCACCTGCTTCAAAGTGGCTATGACATTCGTACTATTCAAGAACTACTTGGTCACAAAGATGTCAAAACCACGATGATTTATACCCATGTGCTGAATCGGGGTGGTCGGGGTGTGGTGAGTCCACTTGATCGCTAATCATTGCTCAAGTTATCAACAAATTTAAGTTTGGTTCGATCGATCTGACATTGATCGGGTACATGCTCATATATCGGTTGAATGACATAGCAAGATGATAATTAATCAATTGCACTAGCTGCCTAATTTTAGATTTCCATCTAATTTATCAGGACATCGATCTACCACGATCTCGGTTATGATCGAACCATACATCAACAGATAGTTTGGTGGCAGGTTTAGAGCCATCATAATAATTCACATCAATTGTTTCTCCGGTCAGCCGCAAGCGTACTCGATTGCCATTAATTTCCATCAACTTGATTGTATTTCGATCAGTTTTTGAGTGCCGATAAAACTTTTGACCTGTATCCAGTAGAAAGACGATGGTAACTATTATTAATTGTGGTAGTGCTGTTCTAACCACCACTTAATTTCCATTTCCGAACCAAAGATAATCGGCTTGGCTGTTAATACATCGTAGACCTGGTAATACAGATTGCCCTGCCGATCGCGATGCTGAGAAATCTGCGGTTCCAGACGCTGCTGCGTGAATCGATCGATCAATTGCTGTAAATAATTACAACTCGCTCTGAGCCTAAAATATTTCATTAGTTTCCACCACCAGACGTAACGACTAATTCCGGATTGACACTTTCAATTGTCGCGAATATGGCTGGGCGGCACCAGAGACAACCATGCTAAATTGTAATGGGTACAGTGGTGGTTTTAGTAACTGTTATGGTTACAATAATCATTGGCTGTATCGGTCAGTGATTGGAGGAAATTAATTATGAACACCGAGTTACCCAATAAAGAAATTGATCACCCCCTGTATCAGCAAGTAGCCGATCGAGTTCGCCAGTTAATAACAGAAGGCACTTTGCAACCGGGCGATCGACTACCCTCGGTGCGAAAACTACATCAGCAACTATCGGTCAGCATTTCCACTATTTTAGAAGCTTATCAATTACTCGAAAATCAAGGCTGG
>JAGVDA010000386.1 GCA_020058975.1 Thermosynechococcus sp. WC_1
AACGTCTAGCCGAACGTCTAGCAGAGCGCTTAAAGGCAATGGGCATAAATCCTGACGAGGTTTGAAACTTTTGGACATTGGTGGATTTTGTAGGTTCATAAAAGTCCACAAAGCCCCTAAAATTGGGAAATGATAAATCAGCCCCCCTCCCTTAACATTCCCACCTGCGCCTGGAATCGCCCGATTGGTAAAGGCTGGGACAACCCCTACACCGTCCGCTACGCCAGTAACCTAGACGATGGCCCTTGGCACGGAATGCCCCTGGGCGGATTTGGAGCAGGCTGCTTTGGGCGCAGTCCACGCGGGGAGTTTAATCTGTGGCACATTGACGGTGGCGAACATGTGTTTCAGACCATGCCCGCCTGTCAGTTCAGCATTTTTGAACAGGTCGGGGACGCTGCACCCCAAGCCTATGCCCTCTCTACCGAACCCGCCGCCGATGGCACCCTCAAAAGCTGGCAGTGGTACCCGTCAGAAACAGGCGGCACCTATCATGCGCTCTACCCGCGAAGCTGGTTTGTTTACGAAAACGTGTTTCAGGCACAGATCACCTGTGAACAGTTTTCGCCCATCTTGCCCCACAACTATCAAGACACTAGCTACCCCGTCGCCGTCTTCGCCTGGACGCTCTATAACCCCACCACTGAGCCAATCACCCTCAGCATTTTGCTGACTTGGCAGAACATGGTGGGCTGGTTTACCAACGCCCTTAAATCCCCTGTGGTTGAAGTGCGCGATGACGGTAGCCCTGCCTATGAGTATCAGCCTCGCATGGGCGAAAGCACTGGCAACTTTAATCAGGTTATTGAAGATCATGGTCGGTTTGGCTGCATTTTAGGACGTACCCCTCAGTCCATAGAGCAGCCCGTCGCAGAAGGAGAAGGACAGTGGGCGATCGCCACTTTCGCCTCCCCTTACAAACAAGAAGTCTTCTACCACAGTCGCTGGAATCCTGCTGGCGACGGCAGCGAACTCTGGTCTACCTTTGCCAAAGATGGTTCGCTTGCAGATATCGGGAATGAAACGCCAGCCGTTGAGGGGGAACAGATTGGGGCGGCGATCGCCGTTCGCATCACCCTAGCCCCTGGCGAGTCTCAGCAGATCCCCTTTGTGGTGGCCTGGGACTTTCCTATTACCGAATTTGCAGAAGGCATCCCCTACTACCGTCGCTATACCGACTTTTTTGGACGCCATGGCAACAACGCTTGGTCAATGGTGCGAGATAGCCTTAAGCACTACCAAGACTGGCAGACCCAAATTCAAGTATGGCAGCAGCCGATCTTAGATCGCACCGATCTGTCGGACTGCTTCAAGATGGGGTTAATGAACGAGCTGTACGACCTCACCAGCGGCGGGGCGCTGTGGAGTGCAGGCGATGAGCGCGACCCCATCGGTCAGTTTGCGGTACTGGAGTGTTTAGACTACCGCTGGTATGAAAGCCTAGACGTGCGGCTGTACGGCTCCTTTGCGCTGTTTATGCTGTGGCCGGAGCTAGACAAATCTGTCATGCGAGCCTTTGCTAGAGCCATCCCCACCGCCGATGATCGCACCCGTGTGATTGGCTATTACCATACCCTTGGTGTTGAAAGCCCCCTTGCGCTTCGCAAAGCCCTGAATGCGACCCCCCACGATTTAGGTGCGCCCAATGAGCATCCGTGGGAGAAAACAAACTACATCAGCTATCAAGACTGCAACCTCTGGAAAGATCTGCCTTCAGACTTTGTGCTGCTGGTCTACCGCAATTTCTTGCTCACGGGCAGTAAAGATACGGAGTTTTTGGCTGAGTGCTGGCCTGCGGTGACGGCGGCTTTAGCCTATCTCAAAGCCTTTGATGAAGACGGCGACGGCATTCCCGAAAATTCTGGCGCACCGGATCAAACCTTTGACGACTGGCGACTTCAGGGCATTAGCGCCTACTGTGGGGCGCTGTGGATTGCGGCGCTTGAGGCGGCGATCGCCATTGCCAAAGTCCTTCAGTTTACGGGTATGCAGGTAGACGAGGAGATCACCACCTACCAAACCTGGCTAGATCAATCTCGCCCCCTCTACCAAGCCACCCTCTGGAACGGTCAGTATTACCGTCTCGATAGCGACAGCGGGTCAGATGTGGTGATGGCAGATCAGCTCTGCGGTCAGTTTTATGCGCGGCTGCTCTCTCTACCGGATGTGGTGCCACAGGACTGTACGCGAAGTGCCTTGACGACAGTTTACGAAACCTGCTTTCTAGGCTTCAATAACGGCACATTGGGTGCTGCCAATGGCCTGCGCCCTGGCGGTATCCCTGAAAAGCCGGATGCTACCCATCCTCTGGAAGTGTGGACGGGCATTAACTTTGGCTTAGCGGCCTTTTTGCTTCAGATGGGCTTGGGCGATGAAGCCTTTAAGCTAACGGAAACGGTAGTTCAGCAGATCTATGACAATGGCCTTCAGTTCCGCACCCCTGAAGCGATTACGGCAACGGGAACGTTCCGTGCCTGTATGTATCTGCGACCTATGGCAATCTGGCTCATTTATGGCGTACTGACGGATTTTGCTGAATTGAGATCCACCTCAATTGGACAAGCAAGCACCAATGTTAAGCTAGGGTGAGACCTTCTCTGAGGCTGTTTTATGACTGCCGCAGGAGTATAGGGAGAACGGCGTTCGCTAGGGCTGGTTTCTCAATACGAAAGAGAAAGAGGTTGAGATTTCTCAGCTAGGACAGGATGCTGAAGTTTTACAGTTGCCCTGGAGATGAAGGAGATTTTTGGGTCGTGACGAAACACTCAAATCGCGGGTTGGCATAGATTGCGCGAAGTCAAAATCGACGCAATGCTCAACTGCAAACTTGTGTTGTCCAGTCTTGAGATCCGCGACCAGATTGACACTGCTGCTGTCTGCCAACCCAAGAAACTTCCCAGCGTTGGCAAGAGCAGAGAGAGTCAGACGGCACCATTTCAACGCGGTAGCGCACGTTCTTAATCGAATCATCCTCTAACCCCAGGTACGTTACTAACGCAACAATTCGGGTTGGATTAGTGCGATCAAACTCTATCTTTGGCAAACGCTTTGGCTGCCCCATAGAAGAACTAAGCACCATTAAAGGAAGTTGAGTAACATCCCCACTCGCCAGAGTTCCCTTGAGGCTAGACAAGGGAACAACTGCATAAGCACTTCGCTGAGTGGCATTAACCGATAGCTTTATCGGCTTTGTAGCACTTTCTGAAGAAGCCAGGATAGGATTTGCCCCGATCATTCCGACCGCGCTGCAAAACGCTAAAAAGCTAGACCGCCATCGTAAGTTCATCAGCATAGTCAGAAAGAATGACTTGGGTTCTTGATCACAAAAACTGCTTAGGATCGTGAATTAAATAACTTACATAATTGCTTGGAAGCGATGTGCTTTGCACTCCCTCATCCCCTAACCCCTTCTCCCAGAGCGGGAGAAGGGGGACAAGATTCTTACTCCCCTCTCCCGTTCTGGGAGAGGGGCTGGGGGTGAGGGTCAATATTGGAGGTTATTAAATCCATGATCCTTCGGTTGAACTGAAATGCGTAAATCTTACAATAATCTATGTGCCACACGGGACAGGCACCATCGGTACACCTGTGAGGCTAAAAGGTCGAACTTCGGTGATTTTGACCGGAATGAGTTGACCCAGAAGTTGTTCAATATCTCCTGCAAAAAAGGTGAGACGATTGCCCTTTGTACGTCCCATAACCTGAGTTGGATCTTTGAGGTTGGCATCTTCTACCAAAACTTCTTCTGTGCGGCCTAGGTAGCGCTGCGATCTCAGTGCCGCCTTCTGATTCACCAGTCGGTTGAGGCGCTGAAGGCGATCACCCTTCACTTCTTCGCTCAACTGATTCTCCCAAAGTGCGGCTGGGGTGTTAGGACGAGGGGAATAAGCTGCCGTATTCAACAAATCAAACTCCAGATCTTCAACAAGCTGAAGGGTCGCCTCAAACTGCGCTTCCGTTTCGCCAGGGAAGCCCACAATGGCATCGGCGCTAATCGAGGCATCGGGCATGTAGGCACGCACCATCTCAATAATGCGGCGATAGCGTTCTTGGGTGTAGCCTCGGCTCATCGCCTTAAGCACTTCGTTATCCCCAGACTGGAACGGAATGTGGAAGTGTTCACAAACCTTGGGCAGCTCCGCACAAGCGTGAATCAATCGCTCGGTAAAATAGCGGGGGTGGCTGGTGGCAAACCGAATGCGCTCAATCCCTGGGACATCATGGACAAAGTACAGCAAATCCGTAAGGGTGTGCTGATGACGACCTTCAGCCGTTGAACCTGGCAAGTCACGCCCGTATGCATCAATGTTTTGACCCAGTAGCGTAATTTCTTTGAACCCCTGACGGCCTAAATCTTCCATATCGGCACGGATGGCCTCAGGGGTACGAGACTGCTCAACGCCACGCACGTTGGGTACTACGCAGTAGGTACAGCGCTCATTGCAGCCATAGATGACGTTGACCCAGGCCGTCACGGCGCTGTCACGTCGCGGCTTAGTGATGTCTTCGACAATGTTAATCGGTTCGGTCGCAACTACCTGATTGCCCGCAAAAACCTGCTCTAGTAGCTCCTGAAGCCGATTTGCGTGTTGAGGCCCCATGACTAAATCTAGCTCTGGCACACGGCGCAACAGCGCTTCCCCCTCTTGCTGCGCTACACAGCCCGCGACCACCAGCGTTAGATCTGGCTCTTTTTGCTTGCGTTTAGCCTGTCGCCCTAAGTACGAGTAAACCTTCTGCTCGGCATTGTCTCGAATCGTGCAGGTGTTGTAGAGAATCACCTTTGCATCGTCAGGCTGCTCTGCCCACTCGTAACCCATCTCTTCTAAAACTCCAGCCATTCGTTCAGAATCTGCCTTATTCATTTGGCATCCAAACGTGACGATGTGGTAGCGACGGGACTCTAAACTCATGGATGACAAAACCGAACCATATGCAAAGCTTCAAACTCTATCGTAAAACATGGCTGGGCGCTCTGCATTATGAATCCTGATTCTTTGGCTGTCAGTATTCATAAAGATTGCCTGAATGGGAATCCTGAGTGAATGGTCAAGATATGTTATAAAAAACAAGGGTTTATGTGATTAGGCTTTGCCTACAGCACAAGTTGTGCAGTCTATCGGCACGGCCTGTTTCTTGTGAAGCATAATCTCTGGCATTGGCCTTTGCTGCTGCTTTCTATCCCTTATTTTTACTGTCTTTCCGCAGCGGTGCGTTTGTCGCCTGCCCAGGTAAGGCGTCTCTCATCTGCTGTTCTTTACTATGATTCCAACTCCATGACAGCGACTGTTTCTTCTTCTCTTCGTCCTGCCGAGCAGGACAACACGCTTCAGCTTCGCAATATTATTCAATCGCTTCCCAAAGCCTGTTTTGAGCAAGATCCTATCCAAGCGTGGAAGGGCGTTGTAATCAGCGTTTTGTTTGTGGCGCTGGGCTACGGGTCTATTGTGTTCTCTCCCTGGTTTTTACTGCCGCTTGCCTGGATTTTAACCGGAACCGCGTTGACGGGCTTTTTTGTGATTGCCCACGACTGCGGACACCGCTCGTTTTCTAAAAAGCGTTGGGTGAATGACTGGGTGGGCCATATCTTTCTACTGCCGCTCATTTATCCCTTTCATAGCTGGCGGATTCAGCATAATTTTCATCATGCCCACACCAATAAGCTAGATGTTGATAATGCTTGGCACCCTAGCCGCGCTGAAGATTACGTTAAATATCCCTCTGGGATTCAGGCTGGGTATCGAGCGCTGCGTAGCTATTTCTGGTGGGCTGGTTCGATTGCGCACTGGGCGAAGTACCACCTAGATTGGCGTGCTTTTGAAGGTAAAGAGCGCGACCAAGTTCGGGTTTCGGTGTTGGCGATCGCCGCTTTTGCCGCAATTGTCTTCCCAACGCTCATCATCACCACAGGCGTTTGGGGCTTCGTCAAGTTCTGGCTAATGCCTTGGATGGTGTATCACTTCTGGATGAGTACCTTCACGCTGGTACACCACACCTCCACCGACATTGCCTTCTACCCCGAGTCTAAGTGGAACGCTGCTGAAGCCCAGCTTAATGGCACGGTTCACTGCGACTATCCTCAATGGATTGAGGTGCTGTGCCACGACATTAATGTTCATGTCCCCCACCATATTTCGACGGCAATTCCGTCCTATCGACTGCGAATGGCTCACGCCAGCATCAAAGAAAACTGGGGTCAGTATGTGCGCGAGTGCCGTTTTAACTGGGCTTTGATGATGAATATTGCCCAAGAATGCAATCTGTATCATCCTGAAGATAATTACCAATCTTTCAAGACATTTCACCGCAATCAATAGATTTGTGTAAGTCATAAAACCGAAAACCGCCTCTGGTTAGAGGCGGTTTTGTTATGTAGAAGCTGAGTGGTTTAGCCTTAGCAGGAAACCATCGCAGAGCTTTTAACCGATTGAGCCAGTTTTCTAAGCATGGCTTGCGTTGTGTCAAAGTCAACACAAGCATCGGTAATACTTTGACCATACACAAGCTGAGCTAAATCATCTTTGATGGGCTGATTACCCGCAACCAAGTGGCTTTCCACCATCACGCCCAGCAAATGCCGAGAGCCTGCCAAAAGCTGCTCAGCTACATCGTCTAGTACAGAGGTTTGGCGATTGTGGTCTTTATCGGCATTGGCGTGGCTGCAATCTACCATCACACGATGGTTGAGATTAAGTCGAACCAGCTCCTTCGCAGATGCCTCAACGTGAGATGCACTAAAGTTGGGGCCTGATTTGCCGCCGCGCAGCACCAGATGCGTATCTGGGTTGCCCATGGTGGAAACAATGCTCGCAAGGCCGTGCAGATTAATGCCCAAAAAATGGTGGGGTTGGCTGGCGGCTAACATGGCGTTAATAGCGGCTTGGAGGCTGCCATCGGTATTGTTTTTAAACCCAATCGGCATAGATAAACCAGAGGCCATTTCGCGGTGGGTTTGGCTCTCGGTAGTACGTGCGCCGATCGCCGTCCAGGCAATTACGTCTGCAATATATTGAGGCGTAATGGGGTCAAGCAGTTCTGTCGCGGCGGGTAAACCCAGGTGGGCAAGATCTAGCAGCAGCTTACGGGCAAGGCGCATCCCTGTATTGATGTCGTAGCTGCCATCTAGGTAAGGATCATTAATCAGCCCTTTCCAGCCGATATTGGTGCGGGGTTTCTCGAAGTACACCCGCATCACAATTTCTAGGTCGTCCGATAGCTCTTGGCGCAGGGCGGCAAGCCGCTGACCGTAATCGTAGGCGGCATCTACATCATGGACAGAGCAAGGTCCTACGATCACCAGCAGCCGTCGATCTTCATTGCGCATAATGTTACGAATGCGATCGCGGGTTTCGGCAACTAAGCTTGAGGCAATGTCTGTAATGGGCAGATCGTGGTGAAGCAGTGCGGGGCTAATCAAAGGGGTAGTCTTTATGACACGACAGTCATAGGTTTTTTGCATAGCGAATACTGAAGAAATAGAGGGCGAAGAAAGACGCCTAATGAGGGCATCCCGCACGTCCTTTATTGTGCGGTGTTTTGTCTATAATCATTCATCTCAATCGTCGTTTGTAACGATTCTGAAATATGACGCTTTTCTATTTTAGGTTTTTCAAACGGCTTTGGGAAAGTTGATGCAGCATCACGATGCATGGAGCGTATCTAAGCCGCACATTTCTGCATGGTGATTCTGACTGAGTGCCGCCGTGTTTAGGCCGAAAGGGATTGAAACCATTGCATAATAGGCTTTAAACCCAATTCTGGAAATGTCCAGCCAAAAATTTGAAAGCCTGCGTCTTCTTCAGCCTGAGGTTTTTGAGACGCTACGGTAGCAGATGGGGCATCGTCTTTCCAAGTAATAATTTTAGGAGAAAGCGGTTGCAGCACCGTACTGGGGTAATAGAACTCCAAAATCTTTGGTGCCGACAACCCCTGCTGACTGAGGGCGTAAGATCCCGCCTGACTTAAGCCAACGGCATGCCCTAAACCTCCCCCCACGAATGCGAAACCACTAAGAGCTTTAGGATCTTTCCCAGCAGCAGCAACTGGCTCTACATAAAATAGCAGGCTATTTGGCGCTTCAAAGGCTCTTAGAATCTCATCTTTGGTCAGGTCAATGGCTCCAAGGTTGGTGGTCACTCGCAGTCGCTGAACGCGCCCAGAACGGGCACGTCCCACCACCTGAATATTTTCAATGGTGCTAAATCCGGTCAGGGGATGCTGCTGTTTTTTCAAAAAATCACGAAGATCTTTATTGAGCTTTGGCAACAGCGCAGTCGTTTTCCAGCGAAGGTAGCCCCAGCCGTCTTCGTTAAAGCCTTGCTTAATCTGAATAAAGGCTCGAAACGCTTTCTCCTCCGAAAGGTTGCGGGTTTTGAGATCCCAAACGCGATTTGGGTAAGCATCAATTTTGGGCTGAAGATAGGGTCTGGGTGCGCCTTCCCATACGTCTTCAAAGGCTGCGGTAACGCCGCCCGTTGTAGAAGAATACAGTGCGTCAATCAGTTCGTTGCCATAGGTCAACACCTGCCCCGCTGTTGCGGTAATAGATTGATCAGAAAGGGGCGTGGTGCCATTGAGTCCTTCATAGACCTGGCATTGGGTTGTCGCGCATAGCTCGTATCCGTCAATTTTAAAGCGGCGCAGGTTTCGCAGGGCGTAGGTTCTCGCCAAAATAGTCTGGGCTTGGACGGCGGTTTCGGGCGCTTGAGAGCCAATTTCGTAGGGAACTACCCCGCGCAGGTAGGTTTCGATGGGCACTTGATTAACAAGGGTATAAGAGCCATAGGCGTTAGGCTGAAACCGAAGGCGTCCGCCAAAGCGCTGAGTGCCCACTTGAATAACGTTTTGTCCGGCTGCGATCTCTAGTTCATGGCGGTTGTAGCGGTATCCAT
>JAGVDA010000363.1 GCA_020058975.1 Thermosynechococcus sp. WC_1
CTCTATGATTCCGGTGCAAAGCCCCTATTATTTATCTCCCAAGGCAGGACTCAAAACCTACGAGTACGACATTGCGAAAGCCAAAGCGCTCTTGCTCAAAGCAGGGTTTAAGTACAGCGCCAATAACCAGCTCACAGATGCCGATGGCAACCGAGTTCGGTTTTCACTGATTACCAACGCAGGCAACAAGATTAGAGAGTCGCTGGGCGCTCAGCTTAAGCAAGATTTACTCAACATCGGGATTCAGGTCGATTTTAACCCGATGGCCTTTAATACCCTGGTAGACAAGCTCAGCCGTTCAAAACAGTGGGACGCTCTCATGTTGGGCTTTGCAGGTGGGGGCGTGGAGCCAAACTCTAGCTTTAATATCTGGGCTGTGGATGGCGGACTTCACGCCTTTAACCAGGGTGCAGCGCCTGACGAACCACCCATTCCAGGTCGAGAAATTGCGCCTTGGGAGCAAAAAATCAACGATCTCTACATTCAAGGTGCTCAAGAACTGAATGAAGCCAAGCGCAAGGCCATCTATGGCGAAGCCCAGCAGTTGGTGCAAGAGAACCTGCCTTTTATTTATATGATCACACCGCTTTCATTTTCTGCGGTACGCGATCGCATCCAAAACGTCAAATACTCACCCCTCGGCGGCGCACTTTGGAACATCCACGAGCTAAAGATTGCCGAAAAGTAAGCGATTTCTGTACGGCACTTCCCTAGACCGCTTAGGATATGAGATGGGCTGAGAGATCAGCAATCATTAGACCTCTTGCATCAATTCCAGCCCCCTCATCCCAACCCTTCTCCCACTAGGGGAGAAGGGCTAAGTCTGGCTCCCCTCGCCCTTTATGGGAGAGGGGCTGGGGGAGAGGGTAATATTTGTGAAAGAGATCGGCAATTGTTGATAGCACCCTTGTTTGACGGCATTAGGATCAGGATAAATTCGGTATGGATACGAAAACCTTCAAGCGCTCCCTCCATAAATCTGAGCAGTATCACCGCAAGGGCTTTGGGCACGAAGCAGCCGTGTCTGCCCTCCTCGACTCAGAATACAAAAGCAACCTGATCCAAGAAATCCGCGACAACGGCTATACCCTCGTCCAAGGGGATGTCACCATTCGACTTGCCGAAGCCTTTGGCTTTTGTTGGGGCGTAGAACGGGCGATCGCCCTGGCCTACGAAACCCGTCAGCAGTTCCCCAAAGAGCGCATCTGGATTACCAACGAAATTATCCATAACCCATCCGTCAACAAAAACCTGCGGGATATGTCCGTCGAGTTTATCCCCGTGGATGACCAAGGCCAAAAAGATTTTTCCATCGTAGAAGGCTCAGATGTCGTTATTCTGCCCGCCTTTGGAGCCAGCGTCCAGGAAATGCAGCTTTTAACCCAAAAGGGCTGCACCATCATGGATACCACCTGCCCCTGGGTTTCTAAAGTGTGGAACAGCGTCGAAAAGCATAAAAAAAGCGACTACACCTCCATCATCCACGGTAAATACGAACACGAAGAAACCATCGCCACCAGCTCCTTTGCCGGAATTTACCTCATTGTGCTCAACCTTGAAGAAGCCGAGTACGTGTGCCGCTATATTTTGGAGACTGAAGAAACGGAAGAAGGGCGATCGCAGCGCAAAGCCGAATTTCTCGCTAAATTCCAAAATGCCCACTCTGAAGGCTTTGACCCTGAAACAGACTTAGTGCGCGTTGGTGTTGCCAACCAAACCACCATGCTTAAAGGCGAAACCGAACATATTGGCAAACTGTTTGAGCGCACCATGATGCGTAAATACGGCGTTACCACTCTCAACCAACACTTTATGAGCTTCAACACCATCTGTGATGCCACTCAAGAGCGTCAGGACGCCATGTTTCAGCTTGTCGATGAGCCATTAGATCTCATGATGGTCATTGGGGGCTATAACTCCTCCAACACCACGCATCTGCAAGAAATTTCTATTGATAAAGACATACCTTCTTACCATATTGACTGCGCCGATCGCATTGGCCCTGGCAACCGTGTCGAGCATAAACCCCTCAATCAGCCCCTCACCCTCACCGAAAACTGGCTCCCCGAAGGTCCTATCGTGGTTGGCATTACCTCCGGGGCCTCAACCCCTGACCGAGTGGTTTCTGACGTCGTTAAAAAAATCTTTGCAATCAAAAGTGTGGCTGCTGTCGTCTAAACCTGCCTGTCGGCAAGGGCGATTGCATCACCTCAAAACAAAAAAGATTAGCCCCATAACCATAAAGCCAACAAAGCCAGCAACAGCAATAATATCGATCATGCGCTTGATGCTTACCACGCGCCGATCTAGCTTTTGCAAGGCTGCGCGATCAGCGTAGACAGAGCTATTGAGATGCTGCAAAGAGCTTTCTACCCACTTGATTCGGTTGATATCTTCCGCCGCCCCACCTGGGAGCTGATCGCTGTTCTGACTGAGGTGTGCGAGCTTCTGCTGCTCTAGCTCAACCTCTTCTCGGAGTTGGCGGGCTGCTGCATCCGAATCAAACCGGAGGTTAGTCAACTGCGCCTGAAGCTGCTCGTAGCGAACGTCCATTTCAGCTTCTAGCTGTATCATCCGTGGCTCTACGGATGGAGTAGAAGCAGTCTCTAGAAATGTTTTTGCCTGATCGATGTTGCTTTGAAGAAGCTGATAGGTATCGGACAGAGTGTCAAATTTCTCTTTAATATGAACAAGGTCTTCTAAAACCTCAAGGGATTGTGTAAACCGTTGCCTTAGCGCGACAAGTTCCTGCTCTAGTTGATCAATTTCGTTCAATGGTAATCACCCTACGTCCATCTTGGGGAAGTTATTTTATGCTTTGCAGTAAAGCCGTATTGCTATCTTGCCCCCCAGCCGAAATTTTTAAGCGCTAAAGTCTAAAGCGCTCAGCTTAGACTTTAGCGCATTGACTTGTTCACATAAAAGAGCGAGATGCTGAATTTCCCAAATGGCTCTTAACTGCCGATAAGGATCGGTTTTTGGGTCAAAGACTTGGCTGACCGTCTCAAACAAAATGTGGGCAGGCTGATCTTTTGGCCAATTTTTTAAAATGTCTGTGAGCCAACTTAAGGTTTCTGTAGAATCAACCGTCCATGCCCCACGGCAAATCTGAAGCAGAACCGGAAGCGCAAAGGATTGATGGTGCGCATGGGTAAACGCCAGTCGAAAGTAGTTCATGGCGCGCTGATTGCGCTGCTGAAATTTACAGATGAACTGACCCGAGAGATACAGCGCACTAACGTGGCTGGGCTGCTGCTGGAGCTGTCGCTCGAGTTGGGTCATTAAGGCTGCGGCCACACTTATGTCACCAATCGCAGTCAGGAGGCGATTCATTTGAAGAATCTCAAAGCGAGAAGGAATGCTAAGAATTTGAGCCAAATCTGCGCTCAGTACATTTTCTGTTGTGGGGCTGAGCGGCATAGCGCTGCCTAAAGGTGCCGCAGGCGGCGCATTAATTTTTGCCAATAGTTTTTCTAGTAAACCTGGCCCCATCTGGCTATAGCCACGGTCAACAGAGCGGATAGAGTTTGCTAAATCTTCAGAGGAGGTGCTTTTAAGTAAATACCCCTTAGCACCTGCCTGAAGTGCTTCAGCAATGTGGTCATCTTGGTCAGAGCCGCTTAGCAGAAGAACCGCCACGCTCGGAAACTGTGCCGCAATGCTTTGAGTAGCTTCAACGCCATTCATCACGGGCATATAGTGGTCAATCAAAAGCACATCCGGCATCAAGCTAGAAACAAGGCTAATTGCTTCTTGCCCATTTGCGCCAGTGCCCACAATTTGGATATCTGGTTCTGACTCCAGCAAGGCTTTTAGCCCCTGGGTCACTACTTTTTGATCGTCAACAATAACAACTCGAATCATGCATCTATCTGAGATGTCTTGTGCGAGTA
>JAGVDA010000167.1 GCA_020058975.1 Thermosynechococcus sp. WC_1
CTGGAAGCTACAGAGTTCGATTTTGACTCCGGGTAGTTTGTAGCCGTGGCGCAGTAGGTCGAGGGTGCCTTGTTGTTCGAGGGCGCGGACTGTTTTTTGAATGAGGATGCCTGCGGGGTCGCTGGGGTTGTTTTTGCAGTGTTTTTGCCAGCGATCGGGCCAGGCGGTTTGGAAGTAGGCGAGGAGATCTTCGGTGTAGAGGGCGGTGGTGGGGTTGTAGTCGGCGGTGGTGCCGATGAGCCAGCCTTGGGCGGCGAGAGCGTTGATGATGTCTTGCTGGAAGGCGATTTCTCTGGGGTTGGCCATGGATCTACGCAGGGAGGTTGGCTAAATATATAGCCAATTTTTGTTTGACGGTAGAGTTTTATTCTGAGGACTAAGATGATTAGAGCAGCAGATTTTCAAAGGGCTGGGTGTTTTTCCAGCGATAGGTGTTGAAGTCGCGTTGATCGACGGAAAGAATTCGCCCGTGGCCTAGATGCTCGGCGAGGATGACCAATGAAGCGTCGGCTAAGTCCATCGGCAGGTTGGCGTATTGCTGAATAAGCTGACTGATTTTTTCGCCGTGGCTAGTATCAAGTTCAAAGACGCTGAACAATCCTTGAGAAAAGTTATAGATGAAGTTGGCGGATGCTTGGGCACCTTTGCGTTTGAGTAAGATGTAGCAGGTTTCGGTTATGACGGGCCAGGTTGTGATGAGAGGCTCATTATATTGTTTTAGGGCTTGCTTGGCGTTCGTGTGGTATTTGTCTTTGTCATTGAGCAGGGCAATCCAAAATCCGGTGTCAGCGATGATCATATTTGCGTCCCCATTCTTCAGCCAGAATCTCTTTATAGTTGGTCGAGAGGTTTTCCTCGGCGGATATGCAGCCGATGAGGCCAGAGTTTTCAAATTGTTCGTAAATGTTCTTCTGAGCGGTTTGAGGAGTTTGTGAGGTGGAGAAGGTTTTTTTGAGGAGCTGGATGAATTGAGCCAGCAGATTTAGGGCTTCTGGGGGGAGGGTTTGGATGTCTTGCTGGATTTGTTCGATGGGTGTCATGGTGAAGGTAGTTGGTTGTGGGGTTTCAAGATCTTATCAATCGGGCCAGGCGGTTTGAAAGTAGGCGAGGAGGTCTTCGGTGTAGAGGGCGGTGGTGGGGTTGTAGTTGGCGGAGGTGCCGACGAGCCAGCCTTGGGCGGCGAGGGCGTTGATAATGTCTTGCTGGAAAGCGGTTTCTTTGCTATCTGCCATGGGCGGGGGTGGGTTCGGGTGAGGGTTGCCAGTTACGCACGTCGATTTTGCCGGTGACGGCAGCGGAGATGAGGGCAGAGCGACGTTCTTGGAGTAACGAAATACTATTTGCAGCAGTCATTTCAATATCTGAAAGCCTTTTCAATTGCAAGCTTAGTTGATTCAATAAGTTCCATTGATCATCAATTGAATCAGAATAAACAACAGGTAATCGACCAAGAATACCTTCATTGAGGTTACTCATTGTTGATCCTACTGAACTTAAGTTAAGCCACTCTCGTGCATATTGAGACTGCAAAACAAGGTGAATATAGTAAGAAATCACCTTTTGCTTATTCGGTCTAATGCGGAATGAACCAGTTCCACATATCCATCCGTCTTGCTCTTCGGTTATCACTGCTGCGCGTCCAAGTTCACCACGCCTAGCGGTGACAATATCCCCTGGACGCATAGACCGTGTTGATAATTCTCTTGCCATATCTTCACTAACGGTAATGTCTGATGAAGGAACACAGACTCCATCCTTAATATGGGAAGGGTTAATTACTGGAATGCCATCACTCACATAATCATCATTTCCAAGAACTGTTCCAAATGGCCCGGTTGTAATACTTTCACAAAGATTGTAGAAGCGAGTTACTTTCCAATGCTCCGGCACTTCACCTAGCCACTCTACGCTGGAATCTTTCATTGGTACGGTTCGATCGATCCCTTTTGTCACCGCATGGGAAATTACGGCCTGACGCTTTTCCTTGAGTAGTTCGATGAGCCGCTGCTGCTCGGCAATCAGTGCATCAATGCGGGTTGTCTCTCGATCGAGGAAGCGAGCGATTTGGATTTGTTCTTGAGCCGATGGAATGGGCAAAGAAATTTCTCCTACATCTGACCATCGAAAGTCTGTGGAGCGTTCTCTGATTCCTTTTGCTAAAGATGTCACAAAACCTGCAAGAGCCATATGCCTGAGTAATCGAGCATAATAATTTGCTGAAATTGATTCTGAAACAGGCACACATACTGAATATACCGGCGAGGATTTACCATCGGAGTCCGATACGCCAATTGCACCTGCAAAAGCATCCATTGCATGAATGATTAGATCGCCTATCCTGATGCCTTGGTAGCCTATCTCTTTGAGGGCGTTCGTAAATCCCTCAGTCCGACGATTATCACGAAGTGTTACTATCCCATCCCTAAAACAGGTAACAATGTGATCTTCATCCCTAACACCACGCTTTACAAGATTAAAAATAAACTTCAGACGCTTACTATCCCAATGCTCTGGCACTTCCCCCAGCCATTCCACCCCAGAATCCTTATACACCGCATACTTCGGAAAACTCATTCGTCATCTCCTCCCAACGCATTCAGCATATAAAACTCATAACACATGACTGCGTGGGCTTTCCGTCTGCCCTTAGGTAATTGTCGCACCACTGGTGCGACTTTTTCATCGTTGCCGTAGGTCTGCTAATCGCCATATTGTTGCAGCCAATCAGCTAAATCTTTGCTGCCAGTAAAATCCAACAGATCTTCACCTAGCTTTTCTAGTCGATCGATCGGCAAAACCTCAATTTTTGCCAAAGTCACTTGTGAAATATTGCCAACTCGGCGGCTGAGTTGCCGGACAACCAAACTAGCTATCCCCATTCTTTCAAAACTAGTAACATACGTCATATTATTCTCCTCCTCATAGGTAGCTAAATCATTTTTAAAAGCTTTTTCCAACTCCGGCGGCAGCATCATCACCCATTCGATAAAACGAAACAGGTCAATAACCTCTTGGCGGCTGTATCCCCGCTCATACATCATCGTCATCAGAGCAAACTTCTGTTTTCTACGTCGCTGCTGACTCTCCTTCCCCTTAGTCGCTTGGGCTGCTAAATGAGCCTGAACCACCACCGCAAAAGGATTATCACTGGCTGTCAGCTCCTCCTTCCGCTTCTTATAGTCTACCAACTTGGCTATTGGAAAAGAGACCTGAACATTAAAACCCAAAGTCTCCCGCGCAAAAGAATTGGGTCGCCAACTCACATCGGTATCCCCCAAAACCGCAAAGCTTGCTACCTCCCGCTTAAACTTGTCCCGTAACCGCGCATAGTAAACGAAAACCCGTTCACCAAATTCTTCCTCTTTCTGGTTCTGAATCTCAACATGGGCAACGATCCACTGTTCCGCACCATTTTTCAGATAGACCTTCACCAGCTTATCCGCGATCCTCTTGCCCGTCTCAGCCTCCAACGTAACCTTCTGAAGCTCTCCATCCAAAAACTCATAGCCTCGCTTCCAATCAATCTGGCTGTAGGCTTCCAGGAAGAAAAAAGCCATGAATTGTGGGAAATAAGATTCCAGAATCTGCTTCCACGGCGTATCTAAGGGCGTTGGCATAATTTTCAATACGAACTCAAGGTAATTGTGACACCACTGATGTCACTTTTTCACTGTTCCGGTTCTATTATGCCGACAACTCCTCAATCATCTGCTAATCGCCATATTGTTGTAGCCAATCAGCCAAATCTTCACTGCCAGTAAAATTTAACAGATCTTCACCTAATTTTTCTAGTGGATCGATTTGCTTACAGCAACGCTACGCGAACGGTAAAGCCTCAATTTTTGCCAGAACCTCCTCAGAAACTTTACCCCTTTTTCGGTTCAAAAGTTTAATGACCAAGCCATTCAGGAAGTACAATGGCAGCGGGAAGCAATTTTGGTATATACTGTAAATGCACTTTGAGTGGGACAACAACAAAGCCAAATCCAATGCTGTCAAACATGGCATCACATTTGAAGAAGCCATCACAGCTTTTGCAGACCCTGCTCTTTTGTTCACCGAAGACTCGCTTCATTCTTGGGGAGAAGAACGGGAATGGGCAATTGGAGCAACAGAAAATGGCTTAGTTGTGGTCATTGTTTTTACCATGCGGGAGCAACAAATTAGGCTCATCAGTGCTAGACCAGCCACCAAGCAAGAGCGTCAGCAATATGTCTCAGGAACCTGAATTTCCGTTCGATCGAGCCAGAAGAGTCACACCAGAAGAAAATCAGAAGTTTAGAGCAGCAATCTCTGAACAGTTTGGTCCGGAGCTGAAAAAGCGTGGTCGTCCCAGTAAAGAAGAAGAAGAAAAATACGAACCAATTTCGATCCGGCTGCACCCCAAAATTTTAGTCTGGGCAAAGGAAGAAGCCGAAAAACAAGGTATTGGCTATCAGACATTAATTAACGAATTACTAATGGCACAGATTAGTCAGTCCTAACTTTGGTTGATCTCATTTGCGCAGCCTGCTGTTCATTGATATTGATCATTCCCCTCATGCCGATAAATCCTCAATCATCTGCTTAATCCGATCGGTACAAGCCTTCAGATCCCGATCGATCTCCTCCAGCAAACGCGGCGGCTGAAACACATAAAAATGCCGA
>JAGVDA010000302.1 GCA_020058975.1 Thermosynechococcus sp. WC_1
AAGGCCATTGATGGCCTGCGCGCAGGCATAGCGAAGATTCCCGGCCTCTACGTCATGGGTGATCCTTCTGTGGTGGTGGGCCCGCTGTTGGCGTATGGCTCCAATGATCCCGAGATAAATATCTATGCCGTGGGCGACTGCACCGATCGCATTAACTTAACGCCCGTTGCCATTAACGAAGGTCGCGCCTTTGCCGATACCCACTTTGGCAAAAAGCCACGTCAGATGAGCTACGACAACGTAGCCACTGCCGTATTCTCTACCCCAGAAGCCGCCACCGTGGGGCTAACAGAAGAAGAAGCGCGCGCCCAGTATGGCGATGATGCGATTAAGGTCTTCCGCAGCAAGTTTAGACCCATGTACTATGTGCTGCCAGGGAAAGAAGAAAAAACTCTCATGAAGCTGGTGGTGCAGATGGAAACTGATCGCGTTTTGGGTGCCCACATGGTGGGCGATCACGCGGGTGAGATTATTCAAGGGGTAGCGATCGCCCTCAAGATGGGTGCGACCAAGGCTCAGTTTGATGCCACCGTGGGTATTCACCCTAGCTCTGCTGAAGAATTTGTCACGATGCGCTGAACCTAACGTTTAGATATCTCTTGAAGCGTTATTATCGCCTTAGGAGCCGCCATCTTTTTTGATAACCTGCTACTCAATCTCGGCGGAAAGAACTGGCTCAAATACAGATCAATTTTTGAGCTTTAGGTTATTCGTGTGATTGGAAAGATTAGTAATCTATGCGTCAAAATTGCGTTGTTCAAGCCTCTGTCGCGTTCTGCTATATATTGCAGCAAGTCTGTGATACTAACTTTGCAATGGCAGCGAGTCCCCCTGTGGTAGAGGCTGATGAACGCATGGTTGCGAACTGTCAGTTTCTCGGGACGGTTCGCGGCACCAACTCTTGGGGGCTTCTCGGAGGTGGTGAAGGGGGCGCGATGAAGGGGGCGCTTAAAAAAGCAAAGGAGAAGGGTGCGACCAACATCGTTTGGGGAACGGTTGGAATAGAGCCATCAGGGGTTTTCGTGGCAACAGGAAAAGTCTATCAGTGCGGTCAGGTTGTAGCGAATTCGCGAACTGCTGCAAACCTTGCTGTCTCCCAATCGGCTAATCCCGTATCGAGTTTAACTGCGACACCGCAGAAGCAGGATGTTTACAAGACTGCACGAGACATTACGGTCTTGATCGAGGGGGATGGAAATGCCTCCGGTATCATCATTGCAAAATCCGGTCAAACCTATTATGTCCTTACCGCAAAGCATGCAGTCAAAAATGTCAAGACCTACACGGTTACGGTTGGAGAGGGTAAAAAGTATACGGTCGCCTATAGCCAGATCACGTCATTAGCTAATCTAGACTTAGCAATTATTCCGTTTAGCAGTTCCCAAACCTATGCGATCGCAAATTTAGGGAACTCTGATCGGGTGAGCCAAGGCGATAACGTTTACGTCTCTGGTTGGCCAGGAACCGAACAGGCGATTACAAAACGAACTCATTTGGTGACAGATGGACGAATTGTAGGGCTACAGAAGGGTGATGAAGATGGCTATGAGTTAATGTACGGAAACTCTACTGCTCCCGGCATGAGCGGAGGCCCGGTTTTAGATGGGAACGGTCGAGTAGTGGGCATCCACGGTCGGGCAGCGGGCAACCAAGTCAGTGGTAAGGTAGGTATTAATCTCGGCATTCCAATTAACCTCTTTTTGCAAAGAGCGCCCCAAGCTGGCTTGAGCTTACAGAAGCTCGGCTTAAAAAGCGGAATCTAGGACGGTGATCTGCTGCAGCTCAGCAGGCGCGTCACATTAAGACAGAATATACGCTTCTGAATATACTGGCTGTGAAAATCTGACCTGATGTACGACCTCCTCACTGGCAAATTCCCCGTCACCCTCAGCGAATCGTAAAGCGCAGACATAGCAGAGGCTAGCGACTATTACGACTGAATGATATCAATGCTATCACTTAAGATAGAACTCCATCAGGACACGGAGAGAATCTATGGCCAATCTAATCGTGCGTAACATTGATGCAACGATTGTTCAAGCCCTCAAAATGCGGGCAAGCCAGCATGTGTCAGTGCAGAAGCAGAGCATCGCAAAATTTTGGAACAAGTATTGCTCAAACCTCAGCGAAAGTCTTTTGCAGAAGTCTTGAACCAGATCCCCAACGTTGGCAATGACGCAGACTTTGAGCGAATCCAAGACGACAGTGCCAGTAATGTATTTGATTGATACCAACGTCATCAGCGAACTTCGCAAAAAAGACAAAGCCAACCCTGGCGTTAAGCAATTTTTTAAGCAAAATGCTGAGCGCAAAGCCAACTTATTTATCAGCGTTATCACAGTCGGAGAACTGCGTCGAGGCGTTGAAATCATCCGGTACCGGGGCGATCAGCTACAAGCCGATATCCTAGAAAACTGGTTACAGACCGTATTGGATGACTACACCGACCATATTCTAGAATTCACGGCAATTGACTCACAAATCTGGGGGAGGCTGCGCGTCCCACATCCCGAAAATGCTCTAGACAAGCAGATTGCCGCCACTGCACTGACCTGCGGATTAACCTTAGTCACTCGAAATATAAGTGATTTTGTAAGTACAGGGGTTCCACTCATCAACCTATTTGATTGATATTGTAATCTGGAAGCTAAAAGTTACGAATGAGGCTATTATACACAGTATAATTCTAGTCCAGGCAGCTTATGGATATCCAACTCAAAAAGTGGGGCAATAGCTTAGGGCTGCGGATTCCCCACCAACTTGCCAATAGCCTAGGCGTAGATGAAACATCAACCCTAGAACTCCTCGAAGTCGATAACACCCTGATCCTCCGTAAAAAACAAACGCCAGCTACCCTAAATGAGCTGCTGGCAAGTATTCCCCAAGACTTTCAATATCCCAGCGACGTTCAAGACTTCGTTGACAGCCCATCAATAGGTCAAGAAATGCTCTAGCGAACGGAACTGGCAAACCATGAATATTCAGCGCGGAGAAATTATCCGCATCAACTTAAACCCCACCACTGGCAGAGAACAAACTGGAGAAGCCCGTCCCTGCCTAGTTTTAAGTCATACTCAGTTTAACCAAGCCAGAAACGGCCTCGTCATTGTTTCCCCCATCACCAGCACCATAAAGCCCGAAATCAAAACCCTCATTCCCATCCCTGACGGCTTTAAAATACACGGCTCCGTCATTGCAGAACAAATTCGCACCTTAGATCTCAGTCAACGCTGGTGGAAAAGCACAGGAGAACATCTACCAACAGAATTTATAGACGCTGTAGTTGCCACCTTAAACCTTCTGATTGCTTAAGACACAGCGCTGACAAATGAGTGCTTTACGTCCGGCAATTTGCCGGATAAAATTAATCCATAGCTCAATCTCCTTCTCAGGTCTACCATCATGCCCCCCACAAATGCGCCTGCAAGGTTAGAAGCCCGTATCAGTCAAGAAACCAAAGCTTTAGTGCAAAAAGCCGCTGACCTAGAAGGTCGTACCCTTACAGATTTTGTTGTTTCAAGCATTCAAGCCGCAGCCTATAAAGTCATCGAGCAACATCAAACCCTAAAGCTTAGCCTTGAAGACAGCGAAGCATTTGTTAATGCAGTCCTCAACCCTCCCCAGCCCAATGAAGCGCTAAAATCTGCCGCATTACGACACAAACAGACAATCTCGGTTTAATGGTGCTGCAAATTAGCTTATTAGATAGCCAAAAGCATGACCGCTCAAGCTTTTGCTGCGGGCAAGAGACTTTAGACACCTACATCCGTAAACAAGCCTCGCAAGACCTCAAAAAACGAGTCTCAACGGTATTTGTCTTAATCGACCACCCTGAGACAAGCGTTTTGGCATACTATACGCTCTCTGCCTACACCATTGATATTGCAGCTTTAGACGAACCATTTGCGAAGCGACTGCCCCGTTACCCAGTATTGCCAGCCACCCTATTAGGTCGCCTTGCCGTAGACAACAGCCAAAAAGGAAAGCGCTTTGGCGAACTATTATTGATAGATTCCCTTAAAAAGTCCTTAGATGCATCAATACAGGTTGCATCCCTAGCTATCATCGCAGAAGCCTTAGATGAGAATGCCTTGAGCTTTTATTTAAAGTATGGCTTTCAACCCTTTAAACAAGCGCCGATGAAGCTGTACTTGCCCATGAAATCGGTTGAAATGCTTTGTCAGGATCTAGGAATTTAGTTGATGTATCATTTGCCCAACAATCGTTGTCCATGTCTGAATACACCGAAATTGAACTCATTTCCAGCGATGGCACCAACGAATCCGCCTATGTGACCCAATCTCGCAGACAAGCCAAAGCCTGGAATGCCGTCGATAACTTCTGTAAACCTTTCAACCTAAAAGACCCCGATCAGCAATATACGGGCATCGCCTTTTTAATTGTGTGCGACATGCTGCTCACAGGCTTTGATGCCCCCACGATGAAGACCCAGCCTTTTACAAAAGCCTCGCCGAGAAGGTAGAAAACCTAATCGATCAACATCAAGACCAGTGGGAGCAACTTGCAGAAGCCCTGGCAAAACTGCGTCTAGATGCGATCGCAGGGAGACAAACCACAGAAGAAGGCATGACCCAAGAAGCCACCACCTTTTACGCCCACATTGCCCATGAAGCCTTTGATAAAGGCGAAGTACCCACCGAGGCAAAAGCCAAAATGAAGGTTTTAATGGAGGCAATTGTAGAGACTTTGCAAGACAGCATCGGCAGTATTGACTTTTGGACAAACGCAGACAAGCAAAAGAACACCCGCAGCCAGATTAAAACAGCTTTAACCTTGACAGAAATTCCAGAACTTAAGCAAAAACGGGAGCGTATTGCGGTAGAAATTATGAAGCTGGCTAAAAACCGCCACGGTGCGCTACTGCGAAGATAGGGCAAAAATGAACGCCAGACGCATCCGAGATATTGAGTACCACCTGTTACCTGGCACCCGTCGCAAAACCACCGATATTGTGATTGAGCGCAACGGCATCATTGCAGTGCGCCCCCCCATCCACCTAAGCCCCGATCAAGTGGATGCAGTGGTAGATAGCAAACGCCTCTGGATTTATCGAAATCTGGCAGAGTGGCGAGACCTAAACGCGACGGCTGTGGTGCGGGAGTGGGTGAATGGTGAAACGTTTCTCTATTTAGGTCGCGCCTATCGGTTGTCTCTGGTTGAAACTCAATCCTATGATTTAAAACTCAACGAAGGGCGCTTCTGCTTAAGCCATGCCTTGATAAGTCAGGGTGGTGCTAGTGCAGCAGAAAAAGCGTTTGAAGCGTTTTATATCGAAAAAGGGGAAAAATGGGTCGGCGATCGCATCACCCATCTTGCGTCAAAGGTCGGGGTTAAACCCATGCGCGTAACGATCAAAAATTTAGGCTATCGCTGGGGTAGCTGTACATCAAACAATAGCCTAGCCTTCCACTGGAAGATCATGATGGCACCCCCCAAAATAATTGACTACATCGTGGTTCACGAACTCTGTCATATCCACCATCGCGATCATTCAGAGGCATTCTGGAACGAAATTGATAAAGTAATGCCTGATTACCGTGAACGCAAAGCGTGGCTGAAAAAGCATGGTGCAGGACTAGATTTATAAGCTCCATTGATGAATTGAGCTAACCCTCCAAACGACTTTGTGAGGTCTTTAGAGACCAGAGGCGATCGCCCTCATCTTCAGAATTTGTAATAAAAACGAGGCGATAAAGGCTCTAGTGTAATAAGTTAGGTGACTTTTTATCATTTAAGCATCGTTAACAAAACCGCTTAGCCCTAGAACTGGAAGTTTAGAATGAGTAGCAATTTAGCCGTCAAGCTGCGTGAGGGAACTAAAAAATCTCACACGATGGCCGAAAACGTTGGATTTATCAAATGCTTTCTCAAAGGAACCGTTGAGAAAAATTCTTACCGTAAGCTGGTTGCCAATCTCTACTTCGTCTACTCGGCGATCGAAGCAGAAATGGAGCGCAACAAAACGCATCCCATTGTGTCTAAGTTTTACTTCTCTGAGCTAAACCGTAAGCAAAGCCTAGAGTCGGATTTGGCGTTTTACTACGGCTCTAACTGGCGAGATCAGGTGGCACCTTCTGCCGCTGCTCAAACCTACGTCAAGCGCATCCATGAGATTGGTGAAACTGCGCCAGAGCTTTTAGCCGCTCACTCTTATACCCGCTATCTCGGCGACTTGTCCGGCGGTCAAATTTTGAAGGGGATTGCAGTACGCGGCATGAACCTAGGTGAAGGCGAAGGCACCGCATTTTATACTTTTGACCAAATCCCTGACGAAAAAGGATTTAAGGCAAAGTATCGTCAGACCATGAACGATCTCAACCTTGACGAAGCAATGCAGGATCGCATTGTTGAAGAAGCAAACGATGCCTTTGGACTCAATATGAAAATGTTCATGGAGCTAGAAGGTAGCTTGGTGAAGGCGATCGGTCAAATGGTTTTCAATGCACTGACGCGCCGCCGCGTCCGTGGCAGCACTGACGAACTCGTGACCGCTGAGTAGTCTCCAGATCTTCGAGAATCGACTCAATTTAAAGGAACCCAAGCGATTGAAAGATAAAACGCTTGGGTTCTTTTTTGGGCTTACTCCGCTACCCCAGGGCGCTTAAAAAACAGATACATTTCGCTGCCTTTGGGGTCTTTTTTACAGTTCACCCATTCTTCTGTGGCTTTGCGCTTTAGGTAACTGTCCATCGGTTTGCTAAACAGATATAAAGGCAAACCCAGCACCAAAAAAAGATAGTGTCGCAGTGACTTTTTACGTTTGCTGAGGCTCTGCTCTACTACTGTTGCGGGTATCCTGAGCGCCCAGAGGCTAAAAAGCTGATAGCGCCATTTGCTAAGACTCTTTTTGGCCTGTGAACCCACGGCAGTGGCGGGATCTGTTAACTGCAAGATAAAGTTAGGCCAAGATTTCGTAATCCAGTCAATCGAGCCATGGTGTTGGTGGCTGTAGAACTCGGTGGTGAGGTGAAACCCTTTTTCGGCGCAGAGTGCCGAGAGTTGGGCGGTATCTAGCCGTCTAATGTGCCCTTCTTCTTCAAAGAAAAAGCGGTTTTCGATGCTGCGATCAACGCCGTCTTTATGGAGTAGGCAAATACTGTGTTCAAGACTGCCTGCATTGCCACAGGGCAAAATGTGTAAAATCGAAGCCTCGGGTTTAAGGCAGGCATCAATCTCATTGAGAATTTGGGGCAGGTCGTAAACGTGTTCTAGAACATGGTGGGTAAACAAGAAATCAAATTGCTTATGCTCTAGCTTTTGGTCGCCTGCCACCAGAAAGGTACAGTCTGGGTATCGCTCTGCGGCATTGGCGATCGCATTCCCACTAATATCGCTGCCATAGACCTTCCAGCCGCTCGGCAATGCCTGCCGAATCACATCTGTCAGTACGCCATTGCCACAGCCAAAGTCCATCGCTTCCCCCGTGGGGGGTAAATCAAGGCTGCGCACCACTTCAAAAATTCTTTGCTTTCGTTCGGCAGGCCACTCATCAATGTAACCATTGGCGTAACGCTCTTGATAAAATTCAACCGCTGTATCTTTGTCGTGTAGCTCTAATACTTTCTGGGGTTGCATGACTGTGGTGTTAAGAATGAAGCAGAGAGACAAACAAAAACCCATGAGCGATAGGCTCTTGGGCATCATCACAAAGCGCCAAAGTCTACACCTTGGCTGCGGTTACTTCATAGGAGAGCATTCTGTCTGGCCTCAATTCATGCAACAGCATTAGAATGCCTGCCTACCCTAGTGTTCCCCCGCTCCGCTACTCCTTCATAACAGTTGAATTCAAGTTATGCAACAAAATTTCTGAATCTCTAAAGACTATTCAGGAGGCTGTCTCTGCTGAGGTTGGATGACACCCCCCGTCGGTCATCCAATTTAGATTTAGCAGCGCCGATTTACGCTGCGGCAACCACCGTCTTAACGTGTTTGAGATTCTACAGCGCGGGTTAAACGCTCTAGTGAACTGATTAGGTTTTCTTGAGCCACCACGGCTGGGTCGGGGGCAGTTTCAGCAAGCGCTTCTTGACGTTGCATCTTGCGTTTTGCACCTTCAATCGATTTGATCAGTACAAAAATGACAAATGCGATGATGATGAAGTTCAACACAGCCGCCAAAAAAGAGCCATACTTAATACCGTTGTAAG
Source organism: Thermosynechococcus sp. WC_1 (assembly GCA_020058975.1). Classification (GTDB taxonomy): domain Bacteria; phylum Cyanobacteriota; class Cyanobacteriia; order Thermosynechococcales; family Thermosynechococcaceae; genus JAAURS01. The sequence continues at coordinate 8,169 of JAGVDA010000302.1, forward strand.
AAAGCGCTGCTAAGTCTTTAGCACCAGCAGCTTCCATCGCAGGCTTGAGTAGAGCAGGCGTAATAACATCTTCAAGGAGTGAAGTCACAATCTTGCCAAAGGCTGCGCCAATGACGACCGCAACGGCTAGATCTAGCACGTCACCTTTCATGATGAATTCTTTGAAGTCGCCGAGAAATCCCCGCGCTTGACCGTATCCGTTTGCCATAACACACCTCTATTGAATGCAAGTCAGAATTTTACCATTGCTCTGCGTATTGGAGAGACTGCGAGGGATTATGAACACAACGGTGAGCTATGTTGATAATTCATCCAGACAATAAGGTTCGCAGTAAGGTTTTAACTCATGGGTGAGCAGTTTCATCACGTTTCCGTTTTGTCTCGTGAGCTGATGGAAGGTCTGGCGCTAACCGAAGGCGGGCTATATCTTGATGCAACCGTTGGGGGCGGTGGGCATAGCGAACTGGTGTTGGCATTTCCCAATACGCGAGTCATTGCCCTAGATCGCGATCAGGATGCTTTGACGGCTGCAAAGGCTCGGCTGCAACAAAACTACGGCGATCGCATCCAGTTTTGGCAGGGCAATTTTGCCGACTACAACCCTGGGGATCAAAAATTTCACGGAATTTTCGCTGATTTAGGCGTCAGTTCTGCCCAGCTCGATCAGCCAGAACGTGGGTTTAGCTTTCGCCATGAGGCTGCCTTAGATATGCGGATGGATCAAACCCACCCGCAAACCGCAGCAGAACTGGTAAATCGCTCTAGCGAGAAAAAGCTCGCCGATATGTTTTTCTTCTACGGCGAAGAACGGCATTCGCGACGCATTGCCAAACACATCGTCAATAGCCGCCCCTTTGAGACCACCACTCAGCTTGCCGATGCGATCGCCGCCATCCTGCCACGTCACCAGACCGGACGAACTCGAGGCACCTTCATCCATCCCGCAACGCGCGTGTTTCAAGCTCTGCGAATTGCCGTGAATGAAGAGCTAAAGTCCATTGAGACGTTTTTATCAAAAGCGCCCCTCTGGCTGCATCCAGGCGGACGCATTGCCATGATTAGTTTCCATAGCCTCGAAGACCGGATTGTAAAACATACCCTACGAGAGACAGAGTGCCTAAAAATCATCACCCGTAAGCCGATTCAAGCCCAGCCCGATGAAATACGACAAAACCCGCGATCGCGCTCGGCAAAGCTGCGTGTGGCAGAGCATTTGTAGCTCTTAAATAGATGTTCAATGTGGTCGCGGGGGCAAAATTGTGAGACAGCCGCAACGGGGAAGATCTGAGATCCCCAAAAAACTTTACAGAAAATCTGAAAAAGCCCTTGCGCAAAGGCAAAAGACGGGTCAGGATATGAACCAAGATCTGAAAAAAAGATAAGTCTTTTTATCTAAGCCCTAAATTTATGCATTGATGGTGCAGGGCAATCTTAGCTTCGCTACCTTTTGCTTGCCTATCTTGAGCATTCTGTGGTGTGTTTCAGAACTTGAGGAGTGAATTATGCCTACCGCTGTCCGACCTAATCTTCGCGCCAAATCTGTGAGTCGCACTGCAAACCCTAGCAGCCGTGTATCGACTGCTATGCCTGTGCCGCTTCAGCTTGTTCCGACGCAGCAGCCGTCTCGTAAGCTGGCTTTGCTGCTCAAGCTGCGCAAAGTCTCTACTCCAACCGCCGTCATTCTGACGTTGGTGATTTTGCCAATTTATGGGTGGAGCGTTTCGACTCAGCTGTCTTGGGGAAAGCGCTACCAACATTTAGAGCAGCTTCGCCGAGAAGAACGGCATTACCAAACACAAACAGAAACGCTCAAGCACGACTTGACCCAAAACGCGATGCAAAACTCAGCGGGTCTTGTGCCCCAAGGACCAAGCAACAATTTGTTTTTGCCCGAAATGCCTTCACGGCCTAACCTTCCTGCCCTGCCTACTCCTGCCGTACAGATTAATCCAGCCGCTAGCGCGCCGCTGGCCTACTAGATTTATTGAGTTTCTAAACCAATGCGTGTTTCTGCTGCCAACACCGTAAAGTTAAAGTCTCGCCGCGCTGAAATTGCAGCCAGACTCCGCAATACGAGGCCCATTAATCTCCCTGGCTACCATCAGCGTTTGGTCTGGGTGTGGCTGCTTTTATTTATGGGTCAGTTTGGGCTAATTGCTCGGCTGTTTTGGCTTCAGGTTAATCAGGGCGCGCAACTGGGGCAAATTGCGAAAGATCAGCGATCTAGAAAACTATCGCCCAAGTTTGCACGGCATCCGATTGTGG
>JAGVDA010000348.1 GCA_020058975.1 Thermosynechococcus sp. WC_1
AGGGGCGATCGCCCGTCATTGCCATGTGCTGCTGTTAGATGAACCCACGGCCTTACTAGATCCTGAAAGTCAGTTTGATCTAGTAACAAGCGTTAATGCACTGGTCAAAAAACGAGGCATCACGGCACTGTGGGTCACACACCGTCTTGAAGAATTAGCCTATTGCAATGGCGCAATTTTATTAGAGCAGGGAAAGGTCGCGCAGTCTGGTTCACCGGATCTGCTAAAGCAACGTCTTCAAACTTCTCTTTAAAACGACAGATACTTGCCCCAACAACTAGAGCAAGTATTTGCAATAAAAAAGGGCGATCACACTGCCAGATAGTAACTGAAACAGTGCAATCGCCCTTTTTTACAAAAGCTTAGGGCTTAGTAGCGACGTCCGCCACCGCCGCCGCCAAAGCTGCCGCCGCCACCGCCGCCGCCACGGTTATCTTCACGGGGTTTAGCCTTATTGACTTTCAAGCTACGACCCATCCACTCAGCGCCGTCGAGTTCGGCGATTGCCTTTTCTTCTTCAGCATCGCTGCCCATTTCGACAAAGGCAAACCCACGCAGACGACCGGTTTCGCGGTCGGTAGGGAGCTGGACTCTTTTGACTGAACCGTATTCAGCAAAAGTAGTGGTGAGGTCTTCTTGAGTAACCTCATAGGAGAGATTACCAACGTAAATTGACATGTTGTGGAAATTCCAAGATATGTAATGCTCTATTATAGCCTACGCGAAAGCCAGACTTCCGTATACCCAATTAACACCCAGGCAAACTTAACCCAAATCAAACCATTAAAAGCTGACAACCCATAAACGCCACTTCACGTTGCCATAACCTTTGTCCAGTTCAATAGAGCTTTTACGGGCTGTACGAAAGTGCCGCCATCGCTCATTTGGGCAGGAGAACTGAAATTAATGGATCGAATCGCTGGGGCGCTGAGCGTAGAGCAGCTTAAGGTTCCCATCCGAGGGTTGCCGACAGCACTGGATGGACTTAAATTTGTACAGCTTTCAGATTTTCATTTTGATGGAGTGCGGCTCTCTGAACGGCTTTTGGAAGAGGCGATCGCCGTTACCAATGCAGCCCATCCAGACGCCATTTTTTTGACGGGCGACTATGTTACAGACGACCCTCGCCCTATTTATCCCCTCGCTCAACATCTTAAAGCGCTCAAAAGTAAGTGGGGTTGCTACGCAATTCTCGGTAACCACGACCTTTGCCAGCCAGATTCACAGAAAATGGTCACACACGCCATGACTGAGGTTGGCATTCGGGTGCTGTGGGACGAGACGATTTACCCTTTTGGCGCAGGACTTGCTCTAGTCGGCTTGCGGGACTACTGGTCGCCGCGCTTTAATCCGAAGCCTGTGATGGATCGAGTACCCGAGCAAACGCCACGCATTGTGCTTTCCCACAACCCAGACAGCGCCAAACCCTTGAAACAGTGGCGTGTTGACCTTCAGCTTTCTGGGCATACCCACGGTGGAGAAGTGGTTCTACCAGGCTTTGGACCAATGGTGACGGGGCTAAAGCGGATTAGAAAAAACAGCAGTCCGTCTGTACGACGATGGATGAAGCCGTTGACTAAAAACTGCGACAAGGTGGTTCAAAACTGGGACTGGGCGCAGGGGCTACATCGGGTAGGCGAAAATCTGCTGTATGTGAATCGAGGTTTGGGCACCCATTTACCTGGACGATTTTTCTGTCCGCCAGAGGTCACAATTATTACCCTCTGTGCTTGATCTTGATGGGGAGACAGAAAGAGGGCAGGTTTTGCAGAAGTTTTTTGGGTGTGAACCCTACAGTTTTGGCTAAACCCGCCCCTACGAATGCGCCTATGAATGCTACGGATGGCTCACTTAGTTGAGCGGTTTAGGTGATGACGGTGGGTTTATCCATGCCTGTGAGGGTGTGGATGCTGGCGACCGTATCGGCGATCGCAATCAAATCCCCCAGTGCCACCTGCGGGTCTTGACCGTGTTTAGCGGCATCGGCTTCGTAAGATTCTACATACAGCCGTAGGGTAGCGCCCTGGGTTCCGGTGCCAGAGAGTCGGTAGATAATCCGCGCCCCGTCGGTAAAGCCAATGCGGATACCCTGCTTAGTGCTGACGCTGCCGTCAATGGGGTCGGTGTAGCTAAAGTCGTCACTGTAGGCCACTTCACGACTGCCAAACTTTTTACCCTTTAACGTCGGCATTGCGTTTTGGATTTGGGTGATGAGGGTGTTGGCGCGATCGCTTTCTACGCCTTCATAGTCATGGCGGGAGTAGTAGTTGCGTCCGTAGGTTTGCCAGTGCGATCGCATCAGTTGCTCAACGGACTGCTGCTTAACTGCCAAAATATTAAGCCAAAACAGCACCGCCCATAGGCCATCTTTTTCACGGATGTGGTTAGAGCCTGTGCCAAAGCTTTCTTCACCACAGAGCGTCACTTTGCCTGCATCCATCAGGTTGCCAAAAAACTTCCAGCCTGTGGGGGTTTCGTAACAGTCAATGCCCAACTTTGCCGCCACGCGGTCTGGGGCTTCACTGGTGGGCATAGAGCGTGCAATGCCTGCAATGCCGTCTTTATACCCTGGTGCGAGGGTGGCGTTGGCAGCCAAAATCGCCAAACTATCGCTGGGGGTGACAAAAAAGCGGCTGCCGAGAATCATATTGCGATCGCCATCTCCGTCTGAGGCCGCGCCAAAGTCGAGGGGGTCAACGCCAAACATGCGCTCTACTAAATCATGGGCATAGACCAAATTAGGGTCAGGGTGTCCACCGCCAAAATCTTCAAGGGGTTGACCGTTTTGCACCGTGCCTAAGCTTGCACCTAGGCGCGTTTCAAAAATGCCGTGGGCGTAAGGCCCTGTCACGGCGTGCATAGAGTCCATACACATCCGAAACGACCCGCTGGTGAGCAGCCCATGAATCCGGTCAAAGTCAAATAGCGACTCCATTAGCGCCTGGTAGTCTGCCACCGAGTCGATTACCTCAACAGTCATGGTGCCGAGCTGCGTCTCGCCGAGGCGATCTAAATCTACATCCAAGGCAGACAGAATAGAGTAGCTGTCGATCACCTGGCTACGGGCAAAAATGGCATCCGTAATCTTTTCAGGGGCAGGGCCACCATTACTAATGTTGTACTTAATGCCAAAGTCGCCGTTGGGGCCACCAGGGTTATGGCTGGCAGACAGCACAATGCCCCCCAAGGCGCTGTATTTACGAATCACACAGGAGACGGCTGGCGTAGACAGAATGCCGCCTTTGCCCACCTTAATGCGACCGATGCCATTAGCTGCCGCCATTTTGAGAATAACCTGCACAGCCTGACGATTGAAGTAGCGTCCATCGCCACCTAAAACCAGGGTCTGGCCTTTGATAGAGCCAATGCTGTCAAAAATGGACTGTACAAAATTTTCGAGATAGTGCGACTGCTTAAAAACCGACACCTGTTTGCGTAGCCCAGAAGTACCAGGCTTTTGGTCTAAATACGGACGGGTCGCAACCGTTTGAATCGTCATCTACGCTGTTCTCCGATGCAACGAATGGGCAAGCTGCTGCTGCTTTTCTAATAGTATCGGGTTGTCTGCGGCTTTAAGACAGGAGTTGATGGCGAATTTTCTGCGGCTGCAATTCACTGCGCTTGACCCCAGAACGACCGTGCCATTTTCAATGTGTTGGTTTTGTGACAAAGTCCTGAATGGCTGTCGCAGGACAGGCCAAAGCCCTTGATTTCTAGTCAATTCTTTTGCGGTAGATCCTGGCAAAAAGTCAAATTCTGCTGTTGCTGATTTCGTGACGAATCAAACTACGATGCCTTTGCGGATGCATGTATCTAAGGCAAGTTCGGTAGGATTACCGATGGGTGATGGGCATAGATTTGAAGATACTGGTTGTTAGCTAAATAAGTATCCAAAAATACTTTTTGGAGTCTTGACGCTTAAACACCCTTAAAAATCGTGTCAATAATTGGCGTAATAAGGGAATTCTAAAGACAGAGCGATAAATTAGCTGCTTTTGCAGTGATTTTTGCCACAGCAAAGATGATAGATCAAAGGGTTAGACCGGTGGATAACGACCTCACTGTCATGACAAAAATTTTCCAGGATCTAAAGCGCATCCAAATGATGCAGCTTTCTGGAAAACTTGTCCTTCAGGTAACTCAACAGAATATGCCAAGTTCAAGCACTTGGCATATTTACTTTTATCTAGGGCGCATTGTCTGGGCAACGGGAGAAATTCATCGGAATCGTAGATGGTTCCGTGCTGTGAAGCAATATTGTCCTGCTTTAATGACCCCAGATTGGAATCAGAAAATAGTCGCAGCCATGTACTCTAACGAAGATGCAGGCTACTGGGAAATTCAGATCATCGATCAGGCCGTTCAGGATGGCCTTCTGACAGCCGATCAGGCAAAAGGGATTGTGGCAAGCTATGTGCAAGAAGTCTTCTTTTATGTGATTGATCAGCCTGAGGTTCAGTGTGAGTGGAAGACTTTAAAACACCTGCCGCAGCAGTTTGTTTGGTTAGATATCGACCAGGTTGTTAGAAATGCATCGCTTTTGTGCGGTCAATGGCGTAAGACCGTTTCTCGTCATCTGGATGACTGGGAATTTGAGGTTTCTCCCGATCTTGCCCCTGTGATCAAAAACCATTTGAAGCTGCAACATACCGTTTCACCAGGGGTTTTTCAAGGGCTTACCAAGGTTTTGACGGGGCAAAATACCGTCTGGGATGTCGCCCTGACGATGCAAAAGCCGTTCATTACGGTTGTAAGCTCCCTATTGCCCTTTGTTCAGGATTCTGTCATTGGCTTAAGTGAAGTGCCCGACGTGGTTTTTCCAGGCTTTAAGCCTCCTGCTGTGGTAAAGGCAATTGAACCTCAGGGCTTAATTGCCTGTATTGACGACAGCCCCGTTATTGGAAAAGAGCTGGAAGCGATTCTCACCCCTTTGGGGTATGAAGTTTTTAGCATTCTTGACCCTTTACAAAGCCTCACCGTTTTATTGCAAAAAAAGCCAAAATTAATTTTTCTAGACCTAGTGATGCCCAATACCAATGGGTATGAACTATGTTCTTTTTTACGCAAAAGCCCGTTATTTAAAGAAATTCCTATTGTGATGCTGACGGGACATGATGGCGTGATTGATCGTCTAAGAGCCAAGGTTGCAGGGAGTACAGACTTTTTGAGCAAACCGCCAGAACAAACTAAGGTGACTCAGGTGGTGCAAAGACTGTTGGGTAATGACGCATTAATGGTAGAGGCGTTAAAGACCGCTCAATCTTAAAAGTTAGTCGATACAAAATGATTTTGACTACCCATATATTAAGTTTAGAAAATAATTTTGTGTTTGGGTGGTTTAGGCCAAAAAAGGGCAACCTAAACATAAGAGAAACTTCACCGATGAAGCCGTACATATAAAGTTGATTAGGAAGTGGCATCAATGGCAACGGTATTACTTGTAGAAGACACCATGACCGAAGCCGCTATTATTGGCGGCACGTTGAGAAATGCAGGGTTTGAGATTATTCAGGCCGTTAGCAGCGAAGATGCGAAAGTAAAGCTGAGCCAGCGCAAGCCGGACTTGATTGTGTTAGACGTTGTTCTGCCTGGAGAAAGTGGGTTTGAATTTTGTCGTGAGCTCAAGGAAAAAGCTGAAACAGCAAGCATTCCTGTCGTCATGTGTTCCACCAAAAATAGTGAAATGGATAAGTTTTGGGGCATGAAGCAAGGAGCTGCAGCTTATCTGACTAAGCCCATTACGCCCGACGAGTTGGTGCGTACCGTTAAGCTTTTGGTTCAAGGCTAAGACGATGAGTACCGCTGCGCCTTCTCAACAAAAGCTTCAGCAATTTTTGCGCTTTAGGCTGCCTGACAATATTCAAGCGATGGTGCCCACTGAGCAACTGACTGAAATTTTGAGCTTGAATTTGAGTCAGATTGTGCCCATTCCAGATACTGACCCAGCCATGATGGGGGTTTGCAACTGGCGAGGTGAGGTTTTATGGCTGCTTGACTTTAGCTGCTGGCTTGGTATGGAGCCGCTCTATAACCAAAGCCTTCGTCGGGGCAAACTCAATGTTGTGATTATTCATCACTTGGGGCAAACCATAGGGCTAGGTGTAGACCAAATCGAACAGATGATTTGGTGCGATCGCACTCAAATTCAGCCTGCGCCCATGCAGCATATTTCAGAGTCGTTTTCCAATTGTCTCCAGGGCTGTTGGTCAGATCCTAAAGGGAATCTTGTTCTTATTTTTGATGCAGAAGCCATGATGGATTATTTGAAGTAAAGGGCTAATTTATTTTCTGCTCATTGCTTCTGTCATCTGCTGAACCCCTTGCTGAACTTGATAAAATCTCTAGCCTTGATGATAGGTTAAGGGGTTAATTTTTTACGCTGTTTAACTGTTTTACTTAAGAGAGCAATCAATATGGTTATGGATAAATTGCCTTCAGATGCCGCAGACTTTTCTGAGGCATCCATTTCTGACGAATCTGCTGTAAACCAGCCAGAGAAAAAAGTCTTAGCCTATGATGGCTACGTCTCTAGCTCGGCAGACAACATGCTCTCAGCTAAAACTAAGAAGTTAGGCTTTAATTGGTCTGCCTTGAGTTTGCAAACGAAGGCTACCGTTTTGGCGATCGCCCTAGGGGTTGTGCCTACCGTTAGTATTTCGAGTATTGCCTATTACCTCAACAGCCAAGCGTTGAATCAAAAAGTAACAGAAAGTCACCAAGAAAAATCGAATGAGGCAATCGACAAACTGACCCGATTTGTGTTTGAACGCTATGGTGACATTCAGGTTCTAGGTAACCTGCCTATTTTACGGAACCCAGCAATCAGTGCGGCTGTAAGCCTTCAAGAGAAGCAGAAAGTGTTAACGCAATTTGCAGAAACCTATCAGGTATACGACAGTATTGCAGTGTATGGGGTAGATGGCAATCTTGTTGTAAATGGTGGCAAAGAAAAAGCCCCAGCCAATAATGCTGACCGAGAATATTTTCAAATCGCACTCAAGACAGGAAAGCCCTATGTGAGTCAACCTGTTATCTCAAAAGTAACCAAAGTTGCAAATATTTTCTTTGCAGCGCCGATTAAAGATTCGGTGACAGGGAAAACCATTGGCGTCATTAGAACTCGGATGCCAGTCAAAGATTTAGAGAAGGTTATTGAGGGCTACGGCGATTCAAAAAACCAAATTAACTACCACTTCTTTGACGGTTCTGGCAAAATCTTTATGGCTACCGAAAAAGAGCAGGTCGGCGATGATGCAAATAAAGACTTTCCAGATGGTCTTGCTGAAAAACGTGCGACGGGTAAGTCTGGCAGTTGGATTGGTCGTGACCTGAATCAAAAGACCGTAGAAACGCTCAACGCCTTTACACCCACCCAAGCCTTCCAAGGGATGCCAGACCTAAAGTGGGGACTTGCCTACACAATTCAATCTAAAGAAGCATTTAAGTCAGTCGATGAACTGCGGAATTCACTGCTGTTAGGAACCGCAGCAACGGCTGTTTTAGTAGGTTTAATTGCTGCCTATGCTGCGAGACGAGCGGTTCAACCTATCAAGGCGGCAGCAAGCGCCGTAGAAAAAATTGGGCAAGGTGAGCTAGATGCTCGTGTTGATGTAAAAGGGGAAGACGAACTGGCGACCCTGGGCACCAACATTAATAAGATGGCGATGGATCTAGAATCTCTGATTGAAGCGCAAAAGGCTGAAACGGGACGAATTGAAGTTGCGCGGCAAGAGGCTCGCATGGATGCGGATGCCAGCGCCCTAGAGCAGCGAGAAGCGAAAGAATTTATCCAAAAACGCGCCCTAGAATTGCTGATTGAGGTAGACCCCGTTAGCCGAGGTGACTTGACGGTACGGGCAAACGTGACCCCCGATGAAATTGGGACGGTGGCTGACTCGTACAACGCCATTATTCGCAGTCTGCGGCAAATTGTGGAAAAGGTGCAGGGTGCAGCGGCGTCTGTAACCGATACCGCACAAGACAATGCTTCGACGGTGCAAAAGGTGGCGCAAGAAGCGACCGAGCAGGCTTTGGCGATCGCCAAAGCCCTTCAGCAAATTCAGGTTGTAACCCAGAATAGTGAAGGGGTTGCTGAGTTTGCAAAACAGGCCGAGCAGCAGGTGCGCCTCGCCAACGCAGCGGTACAAGATGGAGATGATGCCATGAACCGTACGGTTGAGGGGATTTCGACGATTCGTGAAACGGTGTCTCAAACTTCTAAAAAGGTGAAGCGCCTAGGTGAAGCCTCTCAAAAGATTTCTAAAGTGGTGAACCTGATTAGTGGATTTGCCGCCCAAACCAACCTACTCGCACTCAACGCCGCCATTGAAGCAGCCCGTGCAGGCGAAGAAGGACGGGGCTTTAGCGTGGTTGCAGAAGAAGTGCGCGCACTAGCGCAACAGTCTGCCGCAGCAACTGCTGAAATTGAGTCTTTGGTCGAAGAAATTCAAACCCAAACCAATGAAGTGGTGACAGCCATGGAATCAGGGACAGAGCAGGTGGTTGCGGGGACGCAGCTTGTAGAAGAATCCCGTCAAAAGCTGACGCAGATTTCTGCGGTGAGTACCCAGGTTAATAAACTGATTCAAGACATTGCTCAGGCTGCTGCCCAGCAAACCCAAGCCTCTTCGACCGTGAGCCAAACCATGCAGGATGTGGCTGTAATTGCAGCCGATACCTCCAAGCAGTCAGAAGAT
>JAGVDA010000468.1 GCA_020058975.1 Thermosynechococcus sp. WC_1
CAACCATCGACCGCAGCATGGAGACGATACTTAGGCTGCGTAGCGGCTTCGCGCAAAAACACGGCATCCTGAAGATTTTGGTGATCGGGCTGTCCGCGTAGGGCAGAACCACAGATAAATACGCGCTTGTGAGAGGAAGGATGAATAGCCATAAACGTTAATGCATGTGTTAAAAGTAAACAACTTAATGTGCGAAACCTATTGTGCCAGGGCAGAATCTGCTTCCATTAGAGGAGCTTCTGATAAATGGCTCATCTCTTGAATGACGCGCTCTTTAGCCGCAGCTAAGTGCCCCTGGATGGCTTGGGTAGCTGCTTCAACATTGCGTTGCGCCACCGCTTCATAAATTCGGCGATGCTCAACGCGAATATCTAGCACGTCAGGATTTTGCTGCATGGTCTGGATTCGCAGCAGCATCATTTTGTCGAACACCTGATCGAGCAGGGCGCGCAGCCACAGGTTGCCTGAACTTTCTGCCAAAAGCCGATGAAAACGATAGTCTAGATCGAGGAGCTGAAAATTGGTCAATTGAGAGGCTTTTTCTTCAGCCAGCTTTTCGGCTTGGGCAACCATGAGGCTAAGTCCATAAAATTGCTCGTCCGTTGCATTTTCACAGGCTTCTAAAATGGACTGCTGCTCAAGGGCAATCCGGCAGTTATAAAGCTGGATGGCATCTGCTTGAGAAAAGGTTGCGACTCGTAAAACGCCGTCTACATCAATCACAACCAAATCTTCGTTTTGGAGCTGTCGTAGCGCCTCTCGAATGGGCGTTCGGCTCACCTGAAGGTTTTTGGCAAGATGCGTCTCAATCAGCCGCTGACCCGAGGGCAATTCCCCCGACAGTATGGCGGAGCGCAGCGCCTGGTAAGCCTGCTCTTGCAAAGATTGGTTTCGTTGGAGCGATCGCAGAGATAAAGACAAAATACAGACTCCTAATGTCTGAAGAAGCAGAAACAATTCTATAAAAGTTGAGGACGGGATCAGCGACTAGATTTTTTATCTATACAACGCACCCACACAAGTATACCGTATACAGAATTTAGTCGCCGAGCCATTTGATTAAGGCTTAATAATTTTACGGCAGAGGCTCCATTTTTTGCCGAGCTAGAGTAGGCTGTTAAAGCCATGACACACCCTAGCCCTGAGCGTTTGATACCCCAACTATGGCTCTTGAAGGACTCCACGCCGTTTTATCGCAGCTTAAGAAAACCCACTGGAAAGATCAGCAGTCTTTTGAAAAATTTGTGCGTCTATGGCCAGAAATTGTAGGTGCAGCCGTTGCGGCACAAACGCGTCCGGTTAAGCTAAGCGACCAAGGGATTTTGTACGTTACGGTATCGAGTGGCGTGTGGGCGCAAAATTTAGCCTTTGAACGGGTTCGACTCTTAAAAAAGGTTAATGCGTCTTGGAACGGCACAGTTAAAGATATTTACTTTTCCACCCGAGACTGGCACCGCAGCACTTCTCCTCGTCTGCGTCAGGGGCTGGAACTAAAGCTTATTTCTAGTCCGGCGCTGAAGATTTCAGGAAAAAGGTCGCAGCCAAAAGATGCTCGAGATGCATTTTCTCGTTGGTCTTTAGCAGTGCAAAAACAGACGAAAGGAAATGTTTCTTGCCCTTTATGCCAATGCCCTACACCCATTGAAGAACTTAAGCGTTGGGGTCACTGTTCGCTATGCCTCAGTCGCCCTCAGTCAGAGAACGTCCCCAAACTTTAACGGGTGCGCCAGAGAGAGCCGCCGATCTAGGCTTGTCCTAGAATTTGTAAAAACTGAGCGTGCATAAGCGCAATCTCTGGGCTGTGCTGAATGGCCTGAGCATAGCGATGCTCGGCAGTAGAACCGTCTTCGAGGGGGGTAAGGAGCGCCTGTACTGCTGTCAAAAGCGTTTCAGCCGATTCGGCTTCTTCTGGCTTTTTGGCATTGAGCTGTTCGTCAATACGAACAATCATTTGAGAGATGGGTCGCAGCCAGTTAAACCATTCATGCCCCAACACAAGCTGAAAATATTCACCTCTTGTCGCAATGACGCCGTGCGTTTGCTCATAGGTATTGCGCTCATGCTCCATCAGGGCTTTATGGAGGTTTAGCAGTAGCGGTCTAAGTTCTCGTAGGCGCTGTTGAGACTGCTGTTCGAGGTCTGTATCTGAAAGCATTGAAACAAAATAGATAAGCGAAGGTAAAGAAATTGAATTAAGGGGTTTTGCAAAGATGACTCCCTGGGGCATGAAGCGCAGAAATGATACCCCATGCCCCAGGGAGACACTTTAAGCACTTAAGAATGAGCGGGTTCTTCAGTCGCACCAGCAGCAGTAGTACGAGCCTGCTGCTGCTCTAGGGTGGCGATCGCCGCATTTAATGCCGCCAAACGGGTTTCTAGGCCGTCTCGCGACATTTTGAGAAATTCTAGTTGGGCTTTGCGACAGTGTTGCCGTGTTGCGGCATCCATAAAACAGGAGAATGGAAACATAAGAATTATCCAGCGCTATGACCACGACTCTTATATGGTAGGCAAAGTTTTGTGTTGATGGTAGCGAGATGGCAATCTTAAAGAAAGTTTTATGCTCGGCACCCATAGGGCAAGTGGATTAACGTACTGGCAATCTCGCTGTGGGTGAGTTAGGCACACCCATGATGGTTAGCTAAATTTTTGTGGCGATCGCCCCAAACAGAACAATCAGCCCTAATGCTCGGCGGAAGTAGTTAACGCCTTGAAATAGCTCTTGCCATGCCCAAGTAAATAAGGAGCCAAAGGCAATGGCGTCTAAACCTAGATAAATATTGCCAGTGGGAAACAATAGTTTGAGTAGAGTTGCTCCAATCCAAACCAAAATAGGTAGATTAAGCGGCTGAGCTATCACAATATTGCCCGAACTGTCTCGAAAAGTGCTGTCAAAGAGGTTATTTTCCATCATTACCGTTCTCCTTTAATAAATGCCCCAATCTTGAATGCGCTGAGTATTGAGGATAGATTCAGCCTGAGAGATTTCCTCTTTTGATCCCTCAACAATCATTAAATAATTGCCTTGGGCTAAGCGATCGCTGTACTGCTTTACCTGATCTTGTGAAATATCGTCTCCTAAGGCTGCACCCATTAAGGTGCCTGCGGTCGTTCCGTAAAATCCTCCCGCTGCCATTCCTACTAGAGCAGACTTTACGCCTAAAACTGCAATTGAGCCAACACCCGGAAGCATTAATGCGCCAAGACCCATAAGAATTCCAGAAACACCTCCTATTGTCCCGGCAGTTACAGCACTTTTGGTTAAACCGGAGGCTGATTTACTTTCGACAAAATCTTTTTTAGAAATAGCAATATCTTCATCTTGAGATTCTACATCCTGTGTTACAACCGTAATCTGTTTCATTGGAAACTCAGAATTTTCGAGTGCTTTAATTGCGGCCTCTACTTCTTCACGATTAGAGAAGCTACCAATCCCATATTTAGGCGTTCCTAAAAGCATCTTCAAAATCTCCCTTCGTTCTTAAGTGACAGTCTTTTGTAAGCGTTTAGTTTTGAGTTCACATCTCATGATCAATCCTCAAAGCTTTTAATGAAGCTATCATCGTAGGCTGAATGATGTAATTTCATCTATCTCTTTAGATCTAAATCACTAGAAGTATCTCAATAATTTAATCTGCCATATTGTTGCCAAATTTTATGTGCAAATTAGCTTATGACACTGAGAATTCTTTGTATTAACGAGCCTAAGGTTCATTCAGACGACAGCGTTAAGTATTCCATTAGAAGTAGTCATATTTATAGAGCGAAATCATTTTTTGATATTCAATCAATTTGTAGAAAATTAGTATTTTTTCATAAGCCAGCTACTAATCCAGAAGGTAGATGTATTTATCTTGATGAATTGATAGCTTTGATGAGACTAAAACGCAAACAAGAATTCTAAGTTAACAATCGCGATGAATAATAGCTGCGTACAGAATGCTGGGGCTATTTCTTACGTTTCAAATCAAAGGGATGAACGAAATTTAGTTCACGCTGATCCATTAGATCAGTGTGAGATGTGCATTATTGTTCCTGTGAGAAACGAAGCCGAATTACTAGAAAAATCTTTAAAAGCTTTAGCTTATCAAGTTGATTTTCGAGATCGGCTTCTGGACTACAGGCGGTATGAAGTCATCTTGCTTGTCAATAACTGTACTGATGACTCGGCTGAGATCGCCCATCGTTTCGCCCGTCAGCATCCAGATTTTAGGCTTCACGTCATTGAGCGAACGCTTCCGCCATCCGAAGCCTATATTGGTCGAATTCGACAAATTTTGATGGATGAAGCCTACCGTCGTTTAGCGAACCTGGGATTAGCAGGGCTAGGCCAAAAACATGGCATTATTGCATCCACCGATGGAGACACACAAGTTTCACCTACTTGGATTGCCGCCACGCAATTAGAAATATCGCGGGGCGTAGATGCAGTAGGGGGCAGAATTATTGCCGATAGCGCGAGCTGTGAAGCCTTAGACCCTCAGGTAAAAATGCGCTACCTACGGGGCGATTACTATCACCAGCTCATGGTTGAGCTAGAAGCCTATTTAGACGCAACTCCTCACGATGCTTGGCCTCGTCATGCTCAGCACTATGGCGCAAGCTTGGCAGTGACGGCACAAATGTACAAAAAGGCGGGGGGAATGCCCGCCGTCAGAACACCGGAAGATGTTGCATTTTATCAGGCATTGCTCGGCGCTGGCGCTCGATTTCGCCATAGTCCACTGGTGCAGGTGATCACCTCAGCGCGCCAAACCGTTAGAGTCGAAGGTGGGTTTGCGGCTCAGCTCAATACATGGCAAACCATGGGGCAGCAGCAGGCATTTCTAGTAGAGTCAGCTCACGCCCTCGAAACACGGTTTACGACACGGCAGCATCTGCGTGACCTGTGGCGACGTATTCTGAATGGCTACCAACACAGCGTAAAAGATATTGGTAACTACGCGAACATCTTAGGCATTGGCGCACAGTGGCTATGGGCA
Source organism: Thermosynechococcus sp. WC_1 (assembly GCA_020058975.1). Taxonomy (GTDB): domain Bacteria; phylum Cyanobacteriota; class Cyanobacteriia; order Thermosynechococcales; family Thermosynechococcaceae; genus JAAURS01. Next base: position 4,983 of record JAGVDA010000468.1, read on the forward strand.
GAATTGGCTCAGCCTCAGACTTTTGAGCGGATGTTTGAGCGGATTGAAACTCGTCAACAGCAGGACGGCATCTGGCAGAAGCGATGGCCTTTGGTTCATCTAGAGCAGGCGATCGCAGACCTTAGCACTCGTTTACAAACATTTCGTGAACTTCGGCAGCAGACCAGTCGCTCTGATGTTCTGCGCCAAATCTCACAAAACCATGCCGAATATGGAGACTTTTCGCGATGACCGTGACCAAAAGTATTGACAGCTTGCTTTGTCTGAGCGACACCCCCTTTTTGCCCAAGATATCTATCAGTCGTTCAACTCAATTTTCTCTAGAAGCCTGTTTTGCCTCTGCCGCTAAGATTGCAGACTATTGCGCGGAAAATGCCGCCTCCATTGACCACAATGGCGCATTTCCAGTGGAGGAGTTTGAGCGAATAGCACAAGCAGGTTTGCTGTCAGCGCCCTTAATGCCAGCGGTTGGCGGTCTGGGCTTAGGGATTGACGCAAGTGTTACCCACGAAATGCTGCTGCTGCTCAAAAAGATGGGGTGGGGCAACTTAGCGGTGGGACGCATTTATGAAGGGCACCTCAATGCACTACAGCTTATTCAAACCTTTGCCACGCCAGAGCAGATTGAGCGTTACGCCCAGGATGCCCGTGAGCATCACAAAATCTTTGGTGTTTGGAATGCAGAAGCCAATGATGGCGTAAAAGTAATTCCCTTAAATAACGTAACTACTCAGGCTGAGGGATGAGAGGTTCGGGATTTCCCGAAAACAATAGACATGTTGCTTTATAAGAGATAATATCTCTAAAGCCCATCTAAATTCATCAGTCCATGCTCAACATCACTCGAGCTTTGAACAATGATCGC
>JAGVDA010000565.1 GCA_020058975.1 Thermosynechococcus sp. WC_1
CGCCTCGCCCTAAAATAATCACCTCAGCACTGCCGTCTGCCTCTAGCCGTGCGATCGCATTCACAATAGACTCTGCCGCCTGATCGCCCTGCACCAAACTGGGCGAAAACAGCACTCGCAAACCAGGGTAGCGCGACCTTAACGTGCGCTGAATATCGCCCCACGCTGCCGCCTGGGGTGAAGTAACCACGCCAATCACCTGCGGATGTATAGGGATTGGGCGCTTGAGTTGCGGGTCAAACACTCCTTCTGCTGCAAGGCGATCTCGCAACTGCTGGTACCGCAGCGCCCGTAGCCCTTCCCCAGCAGGCAGTACCTGCCATACCACAAGCTGATATTGTCCTCTCTGGGGGTAAAGCCGAATTCGGCCTAAAACGATAACCTGCTCACCTGATTCGGGCACAATCGCCAGTTTTTCAAGGTGCGACTTCCAAATGACGCACTGTAGCGTTGCGTCTGCATCCTGGTCTTGGAGGGTAAAAAATAGCCCACTGCGATGGTGATTGGCACTCGAAACCTCTCCCGTGAGCCAAAGCTGCACAAGCTGGTCATCCTGCTCTAGCAGGGTTTGGAGATAACTCGTTAAACCACGCACCGACAACACCGTGGGTGGCGTGAGCAGATTGGGCAGATAATCCATTGACTCTACGGGGCAAAGTGGCAGATTAGCAGCAGCGCTTATATGATGTGGAAGCCTGTTTAGCCTGATTCCCACACATTCTATGCACTAGGAGCTGAAATTAGGGTGCGCAAGCCAATTTTAACCATTTTTTATCAGTTTAACCCTTGGCAATCAACCATTGGCGGGATCCAGACGCTAATTCGCTACTACATCAAGTACGCACCGCCCGAGTTTGAGATTCGGCTGGTCGGTACAGGAGCAGATTCAAGGCAGGCGCTAGGACAGTGGCATGACGGGGAATTAGAGGGGCGATCGCTCCAATTTATGCCGCTCTTTCATCTCCAGAATGATAATGTCCGCAAGCAAGTCCCAACCTCAGTGCGGTACACATGGGCACTCAGAGGTAAAAATTTAGCATCAGACTTCATGCATTTCCATCGCCTAGAGCCTACCCTCATGACGCGGCACTGGCCTGGCGCAAAAACCTTATTTATTCACAACGACATCCATCAGCAAATCAATAGTCCTGCTGCCAACAAAAATGCAATTCTGTGGCGGCGTTTCCCAAAAGTCTATTTTGCTTTAGAGCGGTTTTTACTGGGTCAGTTTCAGCAAATCTTGTCCTGTAACTCAGAGTCTATTGACCTATACCGCCGACAGTACCCCGACTGGGCAACGCGCATTCAGCTCGTGCGCAACACCGTTGATAACCAGCAATTTTATCCTCTCACGCCCCCCGAGCAGACATTCCAACGACAGCAATTAGCCGCAGAGAAGGGCTTACCTGCCGATACACGCTTTATTCTATTTGCCGGACGGCTGCATCCTCAAAAAGATCCTTTGCTGCTGGTGCAGGCCATGTCAGCGCTAAAACACCTCACACCAGCAACCCTGAATGTTCATTTACTCATTGCCGGAGAAGGCGAATTGTCAAAACCCGTTCAGGATGAAATTCAAAAGCTAGACTTGACATCATCTGTTACTCTGTTGGGTGCGGTTATGCCGCCAGATTTAGCAACATTACATCGACTGTCTAGTGCGGTAGTCTTAGCCAGCGTTTATGAAGGACTCCCCTTGGTCGTGCTGGAAGCCCTTGCGTCAGGCACACCTATCGTTACAACAAACTGCGGAGAAACGCCCAAATTCATGTTGCCAGGAAGTGGTTTAGTATGCCAAGAGCGTACCCCCAACTCAATTGCAGAGGCGCTGCTTCAGGTACTGAAGCAGCCTGAGCAGTTTCCTGTTCAAGCCTGCTTAGAAACCGCACAACCTTTTTCCGTTTGCGAAGTTGTAGGCCAAATCTATGAGAGTATGTATCAACATTGGGAGCGGTCTAAAAAAATATATTAAAAGGTCAAAAAAGCTATGTATCCTAAAACACTCGTAAACTAGGGCATCAAAGAAGACAAAAACTTGAAATAAACATGTTACAAATGGGCATACTGAGAGTATGAAATACACACTATGAAATACCTCTTTTTCAAGGATTGATGCTTTGATATGCGTTTTTGTAGACTTCTTTAATCACGAATAAAGACCAAAACAGAGTAGAATTAGGTCAAAATTCAGATTTGTCAACCAGGGTTAGCAACGAGTAACAAACACAAAGAGATATGTATGTGTAAATCGTTAATACTATATGGAGTAACTCAGAACTTTGACATTAAACAAATATATTGAATCCCGATTTAAATAGAGCTTTCTTGCGCTTTGTGTTGACGGCAGGGGGAACATTATAGATCTAGTCACTTTGAGTGCAAAATTTGATGAGAATTGCAGTAATTGGTGCGAAGGGGCTACCTCCAAGACAAGGAGGAATCGAGCACTATTGTGCGGAAGTATTTCCTAAAGTTGTGCAAAAAGGTCATTCTGTAGACCTCTTTGCACAGTCTGCCTACACAGGCTTTCCTTGGCACAGCCGCTACAGCTTTCAGGGCGTTAACGTCGTAACGCTGCCCAGTTTAGGTATCAACGGGTTTGATACTTTATTTACATCGGCATTGGCCTCGGTTTTAACGGTTAAGCCGCGCTATGACGTCATTCATTTCCATGCCCTCGGGCCTAGCCTATTTAGCGTTCTCCCACGTTTAGCCACCACCTCCAAGGTCGTTGTGACCTGCCACGGGCTAGACTGGCAGCGCGCGAAATGGGGTCAGTTTTCGAGTCAACTCATTCGCTTGGGTGAAAAGACGGCGGTACGATTTGCCCATGAGATCACGGTGGTTTCATCCGATTTGCAGAAGTATTTTAGTCAAACCTACGATCGACGCACCGTTTTTATTCCCAATGCACCGGCTAATTATTTAGACTCTGACGCAGCGTTTCCCTTTGTGCGATCGCTGGGCATTGAGCCAGAGAAATATATGGTCTTTTTAGGCCGTCTGGTGCCAGAAAAATGTCCAGATCTTTTAATTCAGGCATTTCAGGCGCTTCAAGCCAAAAATTGGAAACTGGTTTTAGTGGGTGGCACGGGCGGAACCGGATCTTTTCCGTCCAAGCTCTATCAGCTTGCGTCTGCTAATCCCAACATTATTTTTACAGGAGAGCTAAGAGGGACTCGCCTTGCCGAAATTATTCGAGGTGCAGGGCTGTTTATTTTGCCCTCAAACCTAGAGGGTTCTCCGCTTGCCCTGCTGGAGGCCATGCGCGAAAACGTTCCCATTATTGCCAGTGACATCGCAGCCCATCGAGAGCTGATCCAAGATGATCGAGGTCTGCTGTTTAAGAAAGGAGACCTATTTTCACTCAAAGATGCTTTGAATTGGGCATTATCTCATCCCTATGAAATGACGCTGATGGCTCAAAGGGCGCACAAAGATATACTGTTGCACCATAGCTGGAATCGCGTTGCAACTGAAGTGACTCAGATTTATGAGTCTTTATGCGGCTGGACCGCAGCGGCACCCACCTTTCGACCGCGTGCCGTTGAGTCTAGTACCGTTGAGTATCGACAGCCCACCAGGTTTCGTTAACAGTACAACTTGCCGTTGAGATATTAGAGGATATAGTGGATGAGACATTGCCAGCGGCACTTTTTCTGCCAGCATCAAGTCATTAAAACGCTTGTCAATACTACAGAAAAATGGTTCCGATTCTAAATTCCCCTAAAACCCTAACTTTTACGATGGTGCTGATGAAAAAGACCTTGGCGGTGAGATTTGAGAGTGCAGCACAGCACGAATCTTACGGCAGTTCGCAGCACCCATAAAAGGATGAAACTATGATTCGTATTTTGCTGGTCGATGACCAAAAATCAATTCGCGAAAGCCTCAAAATGATTCTGGAGTCAGCCCCTGACCTTCAGGTCGTGGGAACAGCGAGTGACGGGCATACCGCCATTGAGCAGGTGAGCTACCTGAAGCCAGACGTGGTGCTCATTGATATGGAGATGCCAGGTCTAGATGGCGTCAGCGCGACACAAGTCATTAGCCAGCAGTTTGCAGACGTGAAAGTGCTGGTACTCAGCATGCATGATGACGAAGCGCTCATTGCAAAGTCAACTCGGGCTGGGGCTTTGGGCTATTTGCTCAAAAATACGCCACCTCAAGAGCTGCGGGCAGCGGTTCGGTTTGTGCAGCTTGGGTATCCCCAGTATGGGCCGGGACTACTAGACAAGGTTATTTCTGCGAAAGACGATCCTTTACCCAATGGGAAAAATGGCTATGCTACCCATGAAATCCATGATTTTCAGCCGAAGGAGGCTTCTGTTGCTGCTGATGCCCACGCAAGGGAGAAGGTAGAAACAGAGACAGTCAAACTACCTTCACTTTTGAATCAAGATTTAACTTTAAACGGGCACCGCAATCCTGCCGAGGCAGAGCGATCGCTGACGACTTATGAAGCTGAGTCGTTTAAGGATGAAGAGCAAGATGCTTCAGCAGGACGATGGAAGCGCTATCTCATTTTGGGGATTGTCTTAAACACACTGCTTTGGGCTTTTTCGATTACGGCCTTAAAGCTTAAGCGTCCGGTTTACACCAGTGCTTGGACTTTAGATTTGCCAGCGGCTCGTTCTGACACCATTCTGGAGGTTCCAGGGGTGGGTCGCGCGGCCCAAAGTAATGATTCCCCTTACAGTAATTTTATGGTGGCAGACCCTCGCACCAACTATAAAGACTTACTAGAAGGGCAAGAAGTGATGGCCTCTGCCGCCAACATGACTAAGGAGTCACCCGAAGATTTTGGCAAGCCCCGTGTTGATGTGGTGCCTAACACAACGCTGATAAAAATTGCCGTCACTGGCTTTAGCCCTACCGAAGCACGTCAAAAGGCGATCGCCTTTCAGAGTGCGTTTGACGGTAAGCTCGGGCTGCTGCGCAAGCAAGAAGTTTCGCAAAAAAGTCAAAATCTCAAAGGGTCGTTAGATTCAGCGGCAGAACGCCTAAAGGTGGCGCAGCAGAGACTTTCTAAGTATAAAGTTCAGTCAGGACTAGACTCGGGTGAACAGTTGCGAGATTTATCGGTCAATATCGAGTCTCTGCGCCGTCAAAAATCTGAAGTATTGGGTCAGGCTCAAGATTCTGCAAACCAGCTTCAGCAGCTCTCAGGCAGTCTGGGTCTTTCGCCACAGCAGGCAGCGGATGCATTTGTGCTTCAGTCTGACGCAATTTTTCAGCAGTATTTGCTGGGCTACAGCAAAACCAGTGCTGAGCTAGGTAGCTTAGAGTCTTCCCTTTCACCCACTCACCCGAAAGTGATTGAAACCCTTGAAGAAAACCAATCTGCTCGGGTACGGCTTTTGGACAGGGGCAAAAAGCTCTTAGGGCGTGAGGTTAATGACGCGACGCTAAAGCAAATCAACGTCAGCAATGGTATTAGCTCTGAAACCCAGCGCAGTGGTCTATTCCAAACGATGATCACCACAAAGGGACGTGCGGAAGGGCTAAAGGGACAGGCTGGGGCGCTAGATCAGGAGATTCAGCAGCTTGAAGGTTTGATGACCTCACTTTCTAACAAAAAATCTGTGTTGGTGAATCTAGAGCGCGACGTACAGATTGCAGAAGCGATTTTTACCTCAACCCTAGGCAAGCTGGATCTGGCTAACTCCAATATTTCGAATGCTTATCCTCCGGTGACAATGCGCAGTCGCCCCAATCTACCGAAGTTGCCGAGTTCTCCAAAGGTTGTGCCTGTCTTACTCGGTACGTTTTTGGCTTCTGTGCTGCTGTCTTTAGGTTTGGCTGCGCTTTGGCTACGCGATCGCCGTTGGTTCCGTCTACGTCTTCAAAAAGAGCGTCCAGAAATGTCTGCCGACCTATTGCCGAGCAATCCTCAGCTTCGAGGCAATACCATTTATCCTTCTCTGCCCGCGCAGGAATAGTGCCGCTCATCTATGAAGCCCTGTAACCTGCCCGAAACGCTGATTTGGTACTACATCATTGGCACCTATGCCATTTATTACATCGGTGGACTCTATCTTTTTGCGCCGCTGTTAGCGATATTTCTGACGGGCTATCTCTTAAAAAAATGGTGGCTTCAGACGCCTGATACCCCTGAGCATGAGAGAATTCACGTCTCTATTCCCGCATGGGTTTGGTTGGGTTGCGTGGGAGTGATTGCGATCGCCGCACTGGTTGGCGGCATCAGTGCCGACCTCCCCTCTTCCAAAATTATTTTTACATTGGTCAACCGCTGGTTTAGAACCTTTGCCTTAATGGCGCTATTTCCTCTTATTGGTCATTTACAAATTCGTCCACAGCTGATCTATCGCGCAGCCTGCATATTCTGCATCCAGAGCCTTGTTCTTGTCTTACTCTTTACGCTGCTTTCTAACCTATTCAATAGCTCTATTTACTCCTTTGTTTCACCCCTTTCAAAATTTGGAGGTGGGGAACTTTACTATGATGTCAGGCTATTTGGCGCAGTCATTGATGTCAGTGAAAAACGACTGCAAATGATCGCACCTTGGCCTCCGGCGCTTGGGTTGGTAGGAGATATTTTCTTCTGCTTATGTATGCAAGAAAAAGATAAAAAACTCAAAGCCTTGGGCATGATGGGTGCCGCAGCGTTAGTCATTAGTTCAGTTTCTCGTGCTGCCATTGTTTGTCTGCCGCTCATTCCTGTCATTAGCTGGCTTCTTTCTAGCTTTGCAAGTTCCTGGATAATGTTCTTTATTTCAGGAATTATTCTGAGTGGAACGATATTTTTGTCTGAGATCAAAGACAAGGTAGATGAGTTTGCAACAGCCGTCAACGAATATCGAGGGGGATCGAGCAAAGCAAGAGATTTACTCAAGCAATTGGCCTTAGATGGATGGAAAGAATCTCCAATTTGGGGACATGGAACAATGACAGAAAATGGCCCAGCCTCAGTGGGCTTTCGGGGCATTGGGTCTCACCATACTTGGTATGGAATTTTGTACGCCTACGGGATTGTAGCGGCAATTCCTTTCGCCATTGCGCTTTTGTGGAGCTTCTTTGACCTGATCACAAAGGTGGGAACCCATAAACAGGCCAATGTAGGGATCTGCATTCTATTCGTACTGCTGATTTTTTCGACAGTCGATAACATAGATACCCTGACCTATTTATATTGGCCTGGACTTGTTATTTTAGGCATTGCATTTAATGAAGAACACCCTGATTTCTATAAAATAAATAAGCCTAGTTTCTCTGATGGAATAAGAGCTTAATTAAGATAGTCTTCTTACCGATATTTTAATACAGGAAAACACCGGAATAATGCTACAGATTAAAGTCCCAAAGGATGACAACAGAACCACGGAACAGATTACCAAACACTACACTTTAGAAAAAGACCTAGCAGCACAGCTTCGTGATTCGCAAAAAGAAGAGCGTCAGAGCCTTTATACCTCTCTATACAACAGGCTTTTTCAAGAAATTACAGATCATCCTCAAATTAGCCGAAAAATGGACGCGGGAGCTTCACAAATCGAAGTGCAGCGCAAGATGAACTTAGTGAAGCGCTATCTACAGCCTGATACCGTCTTTCTTGAAGTAGGGCCTGGCGACTGTCAGTTCTCTTTTAATGTGGCGCAGCAGGTCAAAAAAGTTTATGCCGTCGATGTGTCACAGGAAATCACAAAAAATGTAGACGTCCCTTCAAATTTTGAGCTGATTATTTCAAATGGCTGTGATGTCCCCGCACCGAATGGCTCTATCTCAGTTGCCTACAGTAATCAACTCATGGAACATCTACATCCTGAAGATGCCTATGAGCAGCTTAAAGGGCTATACAATTGTCTTCAGCCAGGTGGGGTTTATATTTGTATTACGCCCAATCGTCTATCAGGTCCCCACGATGTCTCTAAATATTTTGACCCTGTTGCAACAGGATTTCACTTAAAAGAATATACAAATCAAGAGCTATACGGCCTATTTTCAACCATTGGCTTTTCAAGAATTACAACCTATGCAGGCGGAAAAGGGGTTTATATCAAGTGTCCTCGAATTTTAGCCTTGCTCTGTGAATCTATTCTCAGTCGCCTACCTTTTTCACTGCGGCATCCTATTAGTAACTGGCTACCCATCAGAGCAATTTTAGGCGTTATTTTGGTTGCTCAGAAGTAAAATCATGCTTACTTCTTCTGAAATTTTTATAATTAAAAACTAACAGCACATGCCTAAAGTCTCCATTATTATCCCTGCCTATAATGCAATGAAATACTTGCCCGAAACAGTCGCAACTGTTTTTCAGCAAACTTATGAAGACTACGAAGTCATTATTGTAAATGACGGCAGTACGGATGACGTTGCGCGCTGGGTTATAGAATTTAACCACCCTAAGATTAAGCTCATCTCTCAAGAAAATCAGGGGCTGTCAGGTGCTAGAAATACTGGCATTAATAACGCTCAAGGAGACTACATAGCGCTTTTAGATGCTGATGATTTATGGCACCCTACAAAGTTAGAGAAACAGGTAAAGCTATTAGATCAATCACCCGAGGCAGGTTTGGTCTACACTTGGACGGCACTGATGAATGAAAGTGGTCAACTTACGGGACGTTTTTTTGGGGCAAAGGATGAGGGCAAAGTCTGGAAGAAGTTGATTGAGTTTAATGTGGTGGGGTGCGGCAGTGTGCCGCTCATTCGTCGCACCTGTTTTGAAAAGGTGGGGTTATTTGATCGAAACCTACGATCTTTTGTAGAAGATTGGGATCTTTGGCTAAGAATCGCTCCCTACTTCGACTTTAAGGTCGTCAACGAACCGTTGGTTTATTACCGTCAACTGCCTTCTAGTGCCTCTAGAAACTGGGAGGCGATGGCGACTAGCTACCAGATTGTGATTGAGAAGAATTTTAGTACTGCGCCAGAAGAAATGAAATATCTAAAGGCCAGAAGCAGTGGATTTATGACGCTTAATTTAGCCTGGAAGCCATTACAGGGGCTTACACCTCAACCGAAAATTGCGGCAGAACTGCGACGAAAGGCGATCGCCCAATATCCTCAGATTATGTTGTCAAAAGAGTTCTGGAAGCTCACGATGCTCATTGCTCTCAATCAATGGCTGGGGGCTAATTTTTACAAACACCTTTTAGCATTTCTATATTCACTGCGCCGACGGCTTAACCAAGGCTCTCAAGCCAATTAAGGAACGCCTTTCAGAAATTTATCTGGGATCATGCAAAGGTTTTGCTAACACTTTATGGTAAGCAAGAAAATCAAAGAAATCGTTAACGGAAGAGTCTTCCGCAATATGAGTTGGCTTGGGAGTGCTGAATTAGTAAACCGAGTTTTCCGTCTTGCAACAACCGTAACCTTAGCCAGATATTTTAGCCAGAAAGAATATGGCTTAATGGCAATTATATATATATCTTTTGAATTTGCATTTGTATTTATCAAAGGTGGAATTACTGCAAAAATTGTACAGACAGATGATGAGTCTCTTCAGTCAGTCTGCGATACTTCCTATTGGATTAATTGGATTGCCTGTATTATGGCTTGCTGCATTCAGTGCTTAGCGGCCTATCCAATTTCTCAATTTTATGGAAGTATTGACCTGTTTCTTCCATTGTGTTTCTGCTCATTAACTTATTTAATATTTCCACTATGTTTAGTAAAAACTGCATTAATTGAGCGCGGCAATAAGATGAAAGCCATTGCTTTCATTCATGCTGCTCAGTCTATTACAGCAAGTTTAATGATTGTTGGCCTTGTCTTTTTAGGATTGGGGATATGGTCTATTGCACTTGCGATGTTCTTTTCAACACTGTTATGGACAGTCGTTAATATATTAGATACATCATGGGAAACACCAAAAAAAGTCACGTTCCAAAACTGGAAAAAGATTGCAAGCTTTAGCAAAAATGTTTTAGGAGTAGAGCTTCTTAATAGGCTGAGAAGTAATCTTGACTACTTAATTGTGGGTAAATTCCTTAGCGTTGCTGATTTAGGCTTTTATTATTTTGCCTTTAACGCTGGCTCTGGTATTACGATGAACATCGTCAATACGTTTGTTTGGGCTTTATATCCTCATCTTTGCAGCATTAGAGCTGAACCACATAAGTTTAAGCTTGAGTACTTTAAGAATCTCAAGGTGATTATGCTATCTATTTTTCTGGTCGTTATGCTCCAGTCTTCTCTGTCACATTTCTATGTGCCCATTGTTTTTGGTATTAAGTGGATTCCTGCAATTCCAGTTTTGATTTTAATCTGTATCTCTGTTGTTCCGGTTTCGCTCAAGCTCGTTAGCTCAATCTTGCTTAATGCCGATGGCAAGCCTGAAGTTTCTTTATACTTTGATATTATTTATACGGCTATATTTGCACTCTCTATTCTTTCAGTGGTTCAGTACGGCGTTTACTGGGTTGCTGTCGCAGTTTTAATCTGTCACTCAGTGATGAGCGTTACATTTTCAATGATCGCATCCAAAAAAGTCTTTGGCTCGGCTTTGTAAGAAAACTTCGGAACACTAACCAATAAAAGGTCTTGAATGAAACAAAACGAATTGTTATTGAGAATATCTTCACTAAAATAACAGGGTAGATTTCGAGGTTTGTACCTTCAGACTATTGGCTATAGTATCCTCAGTAACCTGAATTCAGGTTACTGAGGAACGTGGATTAAATAAAATCTAAAATTTTGGAAGGGCAGGTTTTGGCTAAACGCTCTGGCAGTATCCTATACCGCTTTGGCTAAACCTGCCCCTACCTTTGAACTTATTTAATGCATGATCCTTAGATAACAAGCGCCTAGGGAAGCTGCATTCATGGTCGATCCTCAAACTCAACTGGACGCTTTGCGTTACTCAGACCTAACGCCTGCTCAACGGCAGCAGCGGCTTAAGGATCTTACGCAAGTCTTTCTTAAGCTAGGGCTAATCGCCTTTGGTGGGCCAGCCGCTCATGTTGCAATGATGAACGACGAAATTATGAAGCGTCGCGGCTGGATGACGCGCGAAAAACTGCTGGATTTATTGGGCATCACGAGCCTGATTCCGGGGCCTAGCTCGACGCAGTTAGCCATTTATATTGGCTACGAACGGGCGGGTTTCTGGGGGGTGGTATTGGCCGGCACCAGCTTTATTTTGCCTGCAATGCTGATGGTTTGGGGCTTGGCTGCTATCTATGTTCGCTATCAGGCACTCCCCCAAGTGAACTGGCTACTCTATGGCATCAAACCCGTCATTATTGCCATTGTGGTGCAGGCACTTTGGAAGCTGAGCCAAAAGGCACTCAAAGATACATGGACTGCGATCGCCGCACTCATCGTCATCATCGCGTTTGCTCTAGGCGCAAATGCACTCATGCTGCTATTGCTGGCTGGGCTAGGGGTAACGCTGCTCAAAAATGGACTGGGAGATGGTGCAAAGTTTCCCTTTCTGGTTTTTCCTGGCGCACTTTTGGGAGTGGCAACACCTACGGCGATCGC
>JAGVDA010000441.1 GCA_020058975.1 Thermosynechococcus sp. WC_1
AAGTCGGCTCTTGACTCATCTGGCTTGGTACAAATTCAAGCTCCTAATGGGATTTCAGTCACTGTTGATGGGCGTCCGCCTTCAGCCCGATAGGGCGACTTGAATCTTAGAGAGGGTTAATCGCGGCGTCAGACGTGACTTAACCCCATACAGGGAGAGGGTTTCAGGCGATAAATACGGTAAAAACCGCTATAATGAAGATGCGACTCGTCCATTTATAGCGGTTTTAATACTTTGCCGAGGCCCTCCGAGGGGCTTCCGGTTACTCCTATTGTAGCGCCTGAAGCCCCTACCAGTGCAAGCCCAGCCCTGTCAGAGCTGAGCGAACGAGATCGTCCGTGGGACGTTCACAGAGCTGAGTCGGATCAAATAGCAGCAAACTTTAGAGGGACAGAATTTCAGCGGTATTCAGAACGAATTGCGTTCTGTAGCCAGCTTTTAGACTTCCGCTTAGTGCCTGATCGTGATGAAGGGGCTTATCGTCTTAAGTTAGCCTCTACCCGTCTTTGTCATGCCCGTCAGTGTCAGATTTGCGCTTGGCGGCGCTCGTTGATGTACAAAGCCAGAGCATATAAGGCTTTGCCAGCGGTGATTGCTGACTATCCTACGGCACGGTATTTATTCATAACGCTAACGGTTAAGAACTGCGCGGTCAGTGATTTGAGAGCCACAATCAAGCACCTTAATGAGTCCTTTGCACGGCTTACGAAGTTGAAGGCGTGGCCTGGGATAGGTTATATCAAAACGGTAGAAGTTACACGCAGCAAGGATTCTACGGCTCATCCCCATCTTCATATTTTGGGGATCACTAAGGCTTCTTATTTTGGCGCGAACTATATCAGTAAGAAAGAATGGTGTGCCCTGTGGAAACAGTCACTTAGAACCACGTATTCGCCCGTTCTAGATGTCCAAGCGATTAAGGCTAAAGACTCACCTGTGGCGCTGCTGGCTGAGGTTATTAAGTATCAGACTAAACCCAATGACCTTATTTTTGCTGACCGTGAATGGTTTTTGGAATACACGCGCCAGGTGCATGGAACGAAGGCTTTCGCTTTAGGTGGTGTGTTCAAAGAGTATTTCAGAGCGCTAGAGAAAGATGAGACGACTGATGAAATGATTGGGGACGATGGCGAAGGGGATGTTGATGAGGGGCATCTCTATTTCAATTGGCAAAGGGTTGAGAAAAAATACAGGATGGTGGATCAATAGTCCTGTCGGTTATCCGTATCTGCATTGATAAAAAAAAGGTGGGATAGAATATGGGGATCGCGGGGATGGCTGTATCTGAATCTACACACTCTTCACTTCTAGAAAATTTCCTATGTCAAAAATTTTGACTTTTAGACGATCTGTTAATGGCATTCCAGTTGAGCAGAGCCGAGCAGATGGTTTTATTAATGGCACTGCAATGTGTGTCGCTCACGATAAGGATATTTCGGATTGGCTTGCATTAGATGCCACTATGAGGCTTGTTACTGCGTTAGCCAATCGATTAGGCATCTCATTCAATTCGGGGATATCCCCGAATTCAGTAAAAACAAGGGTTTCCACCACTTTTCCTACATTGATTCTTGTAAAGAGAGGTGCCCCATCTACTGGAGGGGGCACTTGGATTCACCATAAATTGGCTCCTCATCTAGCTCAATGGTGTAATGCTGAGTTTGCTTTGCAAGTTTCTGATTGGATTGAAGAGTGGCTGCTAACAGCGCAAAATCCTATTCAGGCAGGCATTGATCAGCAACTGAAAGCATGGGAAGAGCGGCATAGCATAAGAATTGATCTAAAAGATATCCGTCGTGTTGAGCTGGTGGATGTTGTAAAGACATGGGCAAAAGACCATCATCAAAGCCCAATAACACTATGCTCAGGTGTTCACGACTTAATCAATCAAAGGATTCAAGGGGCTAGGTCTAAGCAAATCAGGGTACTTGGCGGACTGCCTTTAGGTGCTTTGATTAGAGATTATTTTGATGCTGCACCACTAAGTGAGTATGGAGCTATTAGCCGTCTTGCCAAGAATGCCATTTTAGATCGTGATTTACCGCCTATCCAGGCCGTTCACGAAGCGTGTGATTTCTACCTAGGGAAAGGATATATCCCAAAGGTTGTCCCTATTACTGAAAATCTATATAAGCAAGGGAGACGATTACAAGCCGTAAAACAGCAAAAGCAAATAGAGGCGGGGCTTCAACTATCTTTCTTAGAGGGCTTTGCCTCCTGATAACACTTGTTAATCAGAATTGTTATCAGATTTTATTACTTTCCATACATTGGATAATTTGCCGCTGGGCAAGTTTTCTCGTCCCTTCTTGCCTAAGACGGTGTAACCATTCTTGGTAAGGGGGAATTTTCCATTTTTATCCGAATACTCAAGTATGCTTCTGCTTATGCCCGTTAGCTCAACTACTTCTGAGGTAGCTAGTTCTAGAATGTTTTCATGTTCTTTTTCAGGACTGTTATCAATTTTCTGAGCTATTTCTTGGGCAGCTTCTTTTCCCTTCTTACTTTTTTTATCAGATTTGATAACATCACTGATATTTGATCTAGGGTCTTTTGGTTCAGTGGGTTTATT
>JAGVDA010000218.1 GCA_020058975.1 Thermosynechococcus sp. WC_1
GCTCATTGAATCCAGCACAGGGTAATAAGGTAATATGCGAATTCTGTTTGTCGCGGCAGAAGCGTCTCCGATCGCCAAGGTCGGAGGAATGGGTGATGTTGTAGGGGCGCTGCCTAAGTTTCTGCGCCGCATGGGGCATGATGTGCGCATATTTATGCCCTATTACGGCTTCCTAGACGACAAAATGGAGATTCCAAAAGATCCGGTCTGGTGGGGCTATGCAATGTTCCACCACTTTGCGGTGTATGAGACGGTCTTACCTGGAACAGATGTACCACTTTACTTAATGGGGCATCCATCTTTTGCCCCCCGCAATATTTATGGGGGTGATAGCGAAGACTGGCGGTTCACGTTTTTCTCGAATGGGGCAGCGGAGTTTTGCTGGAACTACTGGAAACCCCAGATCCTTCACTGTCACGACTGGCATACGGGCATGTTGCCGGTGTGGATGCATCAGTCACCGGATATCAGCACGGTCTTTACGATTCACAATTTGGCCTACCAAGGCCCTTGGCGTTGGAAGCTCGATCAAATTACCTGGTGCCCCTGGTATATGCAGGGGCATAATCTGATGGCGGCGGCGGTTCAGTATGCCGATCGCGTTAATACGGTTTCGCCTACCTATGCCGAGCAGATTAAAACGCCGGAGTATGGCGAGACGCTAGAGGGTCTGCTGTCTTTTATTGGCGATCGCACCGTCGGCATTCTCAACGGCATTGACACCGAGGTCTATGACCCCGCAAACGATAAGTATTTACCCAAAACCTATACTGCCGAAACCTTAGACAACCGCAAGGTGAATAAGATTACGCTCCAAGAAGAGCTAGGGCTGGAGGTAAATTCTAAAGCCTTTTTGCTAGGGATGGTGTCTCGATTGGTAGAACAAAAGGGCTTAGACCTAGTTCTGCAAATGATGGATCGGTTTTTGTCCTACACTGACGCGCAGTTTGTAGTGTTGGGGACGGGCGATCGCTACTACGAAACGCAGCTTTGGCAGTTGGCCTCACGGTTCCCTGGGCGGGTTTCTACGCAGCTTTTATATAGTGAATCGCTGTCTCGTAAGGTTTACGGCGGGACAGATGCATTTTTAATGCCCAGTCGCTTTGAACCCTGCGGTATCAGCCAGCTTATTGCGCTGCGCTATGGCTGCGTACCTGTGGTGCGACGCACAGGTGGACTGGTGGATACGGTGACGCACCACATCCCAAGTGAGGGCACCGGAACCGGATACTGCTTTGACCGCTACGAACCCCTTGATTTATTTACCTGTCTGGTCAGAGCGTGGGAAGGATTTCAATACCGAGATGCTTGGCGATCGCTTCAGAAGCGCGGCATGGCACAAGACTTTAGCTGGGCAAAATCGGCGATCGCCTACAACCAAATGTACAACGAGATTCTGGAGCTTCCCCCTGACACAATGCCGGTCTTACCTCCCGCCGCCGCACCAGCAGAGCCAATTAAGGCTAAGGCATAAATCCGAGCTTAATTTTGTCAGAGGGTTCGCGGCGGGATGGGCTGGAGTCCCGCCAGCTCTAAAATGGCTGGAATCAGGTCTTCTCGCCGCACCGCCATCATGTGTACCCCCTGACAAAGATCCCGTGCCATTCGCACTTGCTCAGCGGCGATCACCATCCCTTCTTGGAGGGGGTCAGCGGCTTTCTCTAGGCGCTCAATCATCCAATCGGGGATAGAAATACCGGGCACATTGCGGTTAATAAATTGTGCATTTTTAGCTGACTTCAGCAAAAAAATTCCGGCCAAAACAGGTTTGCCGAGAGGATTTGCAATTTGATCCATAAACTTTTCAAGCCGATCAAAATCGACGATCATCTGGCTCTGGAAAAACTGGGCACCCGCCTCTACTTTGCGCTCAAACCGCTTCTGGAGACTCGACCAGCTTGAAAGCTGCGGGTCAACGGCAGCCCCTACAAAAAGCTGCGTTGCGCCATCGGGTAAGGGCTTTTCGTTGGCATCTAGCCCCCCATTTAGCTTTTGAATCGTCTGGAGCAGACGCACCGATTCTAGGTCAAACACCGCCCGCGCCTTGGGGAAATCCCCTGACGTAATGGGGTCACCCGTCAACGCCAAAACATTGTGAATACCCAGGGCAGATGCGCCCATTAAGTCCGCCTGAAGCGCAATCCGGTTGCGATCGCGACAGGCCATTTGGCACACTGGCTCAATGCCGTGTTTCTGAAGCAGCAGCGCCGCAGCCAGAGACGACATTCGCATCACCGCACGGCTGCCATCGGTGATGTTAACGGCATGAGTCCAATCTTTTAGGTGAAGGGCTTGCTCTAACATGTGCTGAGGGCACCCGCCCTTGGGTGGCGCAACCTCAGCCGTAATTAAAAATTCACCCGCCCGCAGCGCCGCTTCAAAGGCTGACGCTGGAGCGTGGGTTTCAGAAGTGGATGAGGGAAATGTCATTAAGCTAAAAGATTAGTGCAGCAGTCTTGGCGATCGCGCCATTCATTCAATCAAATGAGTCCGTAGGGGCGGGTTTAGCTGATGTCACCTTGGGGAATCCCAAGTTTGTTGGCAAAACCCGCCCTACACAACCTAGATGTTATTTCCCTGGATATTATTTCATTTTCATTCTCTCGCAAAGCCTAGGGCATCTTTAGCAGCCTGAAGCGTTTGCTGAGCAACTCCTTCAGCCTGCTCACGCCCCTGCTGCAAAATAGCTTTAATATAGCTGCGATCTTCCGTGAGGTCGCGGTACTTCTCTTGAATCGGTCTGAGTGCCTCAATCGTCGTCTCCGTCAGGAGGGGCTTAAACTGTCCCCATCCCATCTCGGCACATTCTGCGGCAACCGCTGACTTCGACTGACCCGACAGCAGCATGTACAGTGTGAGCAAATTCTGACACTCAGGGCGTTCTGGATCGTCAAAGGTTAGACCGCGCTTGAGGTCTGTTTTGCAGCGCTTTATTTTCTTCTTAATATTTTCCGGAGTATCCAGCAGGTTAATACGGCTTTGCTCGGAGGGGTCTGACTTAGACATTTTTTTCGTGCCATCCGTTAGACTCATCACCCGCGCCCCTTCTGGGCGAATGAGGGGTTCTGGTATTTTCAGCACAGGAGCCTTGGGCTTGCCAAACTGAAAATTAAACCGAGCGGCAATATCTCGCGTTAGCTCTAGATGCTGCTTTTGGTCTTCCCCAACAGGAACAAGATCGGCCTGGTACAGCAAAATATCGGCGGCTTGCAACACTGGATAGTCGAGCAGACCGATGCTGACATCCTCTCCCTGTTTAATAGCCTTCTCTTTAAACTGGATCATGCGCTGAAGCCAGTTGAGAGGCGTAATGCAGTTAAATAACCATGCCAATTCGGCATGGGCTGAAATCTGAGACTGCACAAAGATGGTGGTGTGATTGATGTCCAGTCCACAAGCAAGATACAGCGCCGCTAAGGTATAGGTATTTTCGGCTAGAACTTTAGGGTCATGAGGGACGGTAATGGCATGGAGGTCTGCAATAAAAAAGTAGTTTTCGTACTCATATTGTTCGCTCACCCAGGTTCGCAGGGCACCTAGATAATTACCTAGATGTAGGCTGCCTGTCGGCTGTACCCCAGAAAGAACGCGCTTTTGTCCCATACAAAAAATTGATTGACCGAAGATGAATAGTGGGCGATCGCACTAATCGCACTGATCAGTAACCGATAGATTAATAGTGTACGTGAATTAACCCCTCAAACCTATGGGTCTTTTCTCACTCAACTTCGCTATCAGACGATGGTCATCAAACCGTGAGAAATCTTAAAAAGCTTATTAGAAAAGACTTTCAAAACTTAAGCTGTCTATTGAGCATCCTAAATTCATCAAAGATGCACGCACTCCACCGAAGAAACACGGAAACTAAAATTGTGGAATTCCTAAAAAATCCAGTAGATATACGGTGTAGAAATAGGTGTATTCATAGCTATATTGAATGAGTTGATTGGGCTGTCATACCCCCCGCATGGCCCACGTAGTCCCCGAAATGGCAAACTGTACCGAAAGGTCAGGGCGCAAATTAGCAGGCCTAATCCAAACAGCATTGAGGGGTATGGATGCTGCTAGTGCCGAAGGGACTTTTCCTCTTCTTGACAATGAGCTTGGCATGATGCGTCCTCTACCCTGCTCTAAATAGATGACCCGAAAGGGCTAGCTGAATCTATACAGCTAGCCCTTTCTTTGGTTTGGCGCTAAAGGTCGCTTCAGGTTAAGACAGAGAATCACCTTCGTAAAGTTCGTAAGCCTCAATAATTTTTTCGACGAGGGGATGGCGCACGATATCGCCCTTAGACAAATAGCAAAAGGCAATGCCTTCGACTGGCTCTAAAATTTTACGGGCGATCGCCAGTCCTGAGGTCTGATGAGACGGCAGGTCAGTCTGGGTTAAATCGCCCGTCACCACCATGCGAGACTTCATAC
>JAGVDA010000168.1 GCA_020058975.1 Thermosynechococcus sp. WC_1
CTGGTTAGAAGGTACTCCGCACGCAAAAACCCGAATCTCTCGCTTTGCTGCTCTGGCTTTGGAGGGGGCGTAACTATTTCGCCAACAGCATCCGTCCCTCAACCCAGCCGACCATTACTTTCTGGAGGTCAACAGCAGTGAACTTTAACATTGTCCCTTTTGAAAGTGTTGGATCAATTCGATTTGGTATGACTCCTGATGAAGTGAGACAAGTATTTCCATACAAATTTGAATCAGATCCCCTCTGGAGTGGAAGATATTATGATGAATTTGAAGAGCTTCATGTTGTCATCGAATATCATCAACAAAATGATGTCTGGAGATGTACAGCAGTGCATTTATCCTACCCATCAAATCCGATTTTCCAAGGTCGAAGTTTATTAGAACAAGAAGATGAAGATGAACGAGAATATCTTGCACTAGATATAGAAGATTGGTTAAAGTCCATTGATCCTAAGTTTATTGATACGATGCTGGATTCTAATTACGTGAGTCAAAATTTGCACGAAGACTCGATTTTATTTAAGAATCTTGGTATCTTGCTTCATCAACCAATTTGCGCATCTGCAACTATTTCTATCTATGCTAGAGGTTGTGACTCGTTGTAGCTATATAGGCTGTTTTAAAAGTGCGATTCAGCCACTACCAAGACTGACCGCCAGCTCCCACCCCATCAAATGCCACCCAAAGTTTCCCTAATCCTGACCGTGCAAAACTGATTGCCTAGATGTGAGTGGGATGAGTTGACATTAAGAAACCCATTGCCCAACCTATCCACCAAGACAAACCACTTCACTCTAACAATATTCACTCAAAATTTAAGCCTTCCATTCGCTTATGCGATCTCTACGCACCCAGAGTCCGCAGCTTTAACTTGAGAGCGCGACTTGCTAGAGCCGCGATCATTTTTGCTTAAGCCTAAGCTTTTTGGGTTTGCTGAAGGGGGCGATGTCTTTGGGGTTGCAAGATTATAGAGGCGATCACGGCAGTGCGATTTGTCAGAGGCAATACTAATGCGATCTCAGCCACCGATCCAGATCATCAACATTCGTAAAATCTAGCAATGCCTCACTCAAAGTCTTTGGTGTTGATCTTGGGCGATCGCCTTTGTTTATGGCTGTGACCTGAGCCAATCGTCCAAATCATCAGCACTAGAGAAATCGAGTAATGCTTCACCCAGTAACTCTATGCGTTCTAGGGACAGGGCTTCAACCTGCGATCGTGTTTCCAATGGTAGGGTGCCTACACGTCGAGAAAGTAGGCGAAGAATCAGCGATCGTTCACCCTGCTCAATGCCCTGTTTAAAACCACGTTCAACTGACACGCACCTGCATTCGCAGGTGTTCGTTGATATTGCACCATGTTCCATCATCGCACCATGTTCGGAAGTAGCTATAAACTGTTGACCACCCTGGAAAGTCATGGGGGAGTTGCCGCCACTGACAACCCGTAACCACCACATAGAAAATTGCGTTGAGGACACTCATCATGTCGGTGGTGCGCGGTCTGCCCCCAGTTTTAGCCGCAGGGAGCAGGGGTTCGAGGAATTCCCACTGCTCTATAGTCAGATCGCTATCGTATGCTTTTATCATTGCTCTCAAGATGCTGTCGTAGATTGTTCATTGACAGATTATCCTCTTGAGAGCCTTCCTGACTTTTCAAACAGCCTCTGAGGGATTTGGGGCAGATTCTCAGGAGTCTTGGGTAATGGCACGTTAGGTAATCCATTCCCATACACGCGATATTTTTAACATAAGGCCTGGATGGGGTTGGGGTGGAATTTGGGGTGCGATCATTTTGGATGCAACTGGGTCGATCTTATTCTTTAAATCGTTTCAGAAATCCGCGACATAGTTGCTTTTTTCTATTAACTTTATCTGATCTCAAACTTTTTATTGGAGTTAAATATTTAGTTAAGCATATACGATTAGTATATTAATACATCACACAATCGATAAATTATGAGTTACGATCCAAATTGGTTTTATTCGTCTCTCGCACAATGTGCAGCAGCAGTAGTGGGATTATTAGGAGCTGTTCTTGCCACTCGACTTCAGGAGCAATATGTAAATGTTCGTGCTAGTCATGAGGAGGTTTCTAAGCTTATTCGGCAGTTCCGTGAACAAGTATGCTCTCAGATTAACCATATTGATTCATATGCAACGTTCGCTGATGATAGGATCAGGGAAATAGAAAATGCTCTCGATCTACAGCAAACTCAGCTCCTAGTCACACGCGAGATCTCTTTCTGGGGTAGTAATAGCAGCGGTTCCGGATGGTCGATTGATATCAATAAAGAAATACTTAGTAACTACCAAAAGTACCGTTCGCTTGTCAACCCAACTCTCTCTCTGCTTGCTTTACATACTGAGCCTCAAAATGTCAAAGATGTAGCGACCGTTGAAAAAACACTCGTCGAACTTAGAAAAATATTGCCTAATGAATGTTTTAATCTCATTGAGAGCTTACAAAATATTGACATTGCGGTCAGCAATGCAAATGTATACCATAGGCGCATTGCGTCTGTTCGGATAATAGCAACAGTTGCAGCAATTCAGGCTTGGCTTTGTATTTTTGGATTAGTGGTACCACTAGCTTATCTTTCAGCTTATGCAGCAACATCAAAAATTATACTTCTTGCCGCATTCGCATTAGGTATTGTTGCAATTCCTGGATACATTGGTTTCGAGTTAGCGCGCATCTTTCAAATGAGAAATGTGGATATCAATCGTAAAACATATTAGAGAAAAATATCTATGATTTATTGAGTCCGAGGCTTACATTTATCTGTCAAATAAGCTAAGTATATCTTAAGTAAATTCTTTGCGCTTTATGCGACTATATAAATGTTTGAACTTTGTGAAAATTAAGTGATTAAAGAACATCAAAATGAAATCGCATTTCATGTTTTCATTATCGAATTTGAGCAGATTGAAGAGATTCTTGAAAACTATGGTTTATCCTGAATGATTTTTAGAGACTTGACCTGTGAGGCAGTAATTAACGCCATGAGACGAGACAAAGCAATATCTATTCTTAAAATATATGAAAAGCCCCTTAAGAGTTTCGGAGTCAAATCTCTAGCGATTTTTGGTTCAGTTGCCCGTGACGAAGCTCATCCTGAAAGCGATATAGACATCCTCGTCGAATTCTCGGAACCTCCAACCTTTGATCGCTACATGGAGCTGAAATTTTACCTCGAAGATCGCCTCGGTCAAAACGTCGATTTAGTGAGTCATAAAATGCTGAAACCCCAAATCCGGCAAACCGTCGAAAAGGAAGCCATTCGTGTCGCGTAGCCTTCAGCTTTACCTCCAAGACATCTGTACAAGCTGCGCCAAAGTGCAACGCTACACCCTCAACATGACTCTTGAAGCCTTTGTATCAGACGAACGCACCTACGATGCAGTCGTTCGGAACCTACAGATTATCGGCGAAGCCGTCAAACAAATTCCTCCCGAAGTCCGCGAACAATATCCAGCCGTAGAATGGCGTAAAATCGCTGGACTCCGCGATATCTTAGCCCATGCTTACTTTAGCCTTGAGAATGAAACCCTTTGGGACATCGTGCAAAATAAAGTGCCAGCGTTGCAGGAACAAATGCAGCGCATGGTTCAGCAAGAGTATGCGTAAGCCAAATTCAGACATTGACCTAAAAGACAGTCAAAATAGAACAAGATCTGTCCATATGCGATGGCTCAGCACAATTATGAGCGACCATTAAAAGAGAGAGAGGTAAATTTTGATGCTTAATGAAAACATACAATACGTTTCGGACGACAACGGCACCCCAGTTGCCGTCATTGTCCCCATCACTTTATGGCAAGAACTTCAATCCGAACGCGAAACCGCGTATTTATTGAGTAGTGACGTTATGAAGCAACGCTTGCTTGCTGCAAAAGATCGACAAAACGGGATGTCATTGGAATCCGTCTGTGAACAACTTGGAATTTGACCCCGATGCATTCGAGGATCTGGCCTGGTGGATCGAAAAAGACCGAGCCACAGCGCTCAAGATTGTTAAACTTATACGCAAAATTCAGCGCGACCCGTTTACAGGCACAGGTAAACCCGAAAAGCTGAAGCATGAACTAGCAGGCTGCTGGTCAAGACGCATTAATCAAGAACATCGATTGGTATATCAGATTCTTGGCGACAAAATTCGGATTCTGGCTTGTCGGTTTCATTATCAATAATGCGTAACCTTTCCCCCAGTCCAAACACTTCGCCGATCCGCTTCGTACCCCAATCATCAACCAAAAAATGCGATCGCCTCTTTCAGCTCCTTTACAAACACATCAATCTCTTCACGAGTGTTGTAAAAATACAAACTAGCCCGCGCAGAAGAAGAAATGTCCAAAATCCGATGTAAAGGCTGCGTACAGTGATGCCCCGACCGAATCGCAATCCCTTCACCATCCAAAATGGTGGATAGATCATGGGGATGCACCTCACCCGCCGTAAATGATGCTAACGCCGCGCGACCGCTCCCATCGGCTTTGGGCTGAGGGCCAAGAATCGTTAGCTCCGGAATTTCGGCTAAACGATGGAATAAATGGGCGGTCAATTCCTGCTCATAGGCGTGAATTTTGTCCATTCCTATGTTTGTGAGGTATTCAACGGCTGTGCCTAGGGCGATCGCCTCTCCAATGGCAGGGGTTCCCGCCTCAAACCTATTGGGCAAATCTGCATAGGTAGAGTGGTCTAAAAACACATCCACAATCATTTCTCCTCCACCTAGGAATGGCGGCATGGAGCGAAGCAGATCGAGTTTGCCGTACAAGAAGCCAATGCCCGTTGGGGCACACATTTTATGACCGGAGGCTACTAGCCAATCGCAGTCGATCGTCTGTACATCTAGGAGAAGGTGGGGCGCACTTTGGCAGGCATCGATGAGGACTTTTGCGCCGTGGTTGTGGGCGATCGCCACAATCTCCTCCACGGGGTTAATGCAGCCCAAGGTATTGGACACATGCACCACCGACACAAGCTTGGTTTTATCGGAGATCAGCGATCGAAACTGAGACAGATCAAATTCCTGGGTGTCGGTGAGTTCAACAAACTTTAGGACGGCTCCAGTACGCTGGGCGACAATTTGCCAGGGCACCAAGTTACTGTGATGCTCCATCACCGAGAGGATGATTTCATCTCCAGGTTTGAGGGTGGTTTGCCCCCAGGCATAGGCGACGAGGTTAATGGCTTCGGTGGCGTTGCGGGTGAAGATAATTTCTTGGCGAGAGTTGGAATTAACAAAGGCTGCAACTTTATCCCGTGCGCCTTCGTAGGCATCCGTAGCGCGGGAGCTAAGGGTATGTACGCCACGATGGACGTTGGCGTTATCGCTGCGATAGTAGTGCTGGATGGCTCCTAAAACAGCCAAAGGTTTCTGGGAGGTGGCGGCGTTGTCGAGGTACACTAAGGGTTTACCGTTAACTTCCTGGTACAAAATGGGGAAGTCTAAGCGCAGTTTGTCAGCCAGTGTCCTTACTTGGGTTGCAACCATAATCTGTCCTATGTGCGTTCGTTGCGGATGAGAGAGAGGATTGAGGTTAAAAGACGCGATCGCAGTTCCACCGAAGGCACTTTCTCGGTAATTTCAGCGGCAAACCCTTTCACAAGAATATCGCAGGCAGCTTTTCGATCAAGACCGCGACTTTGGAGATAAAAGACTTCCTCATCGTCGAGTTGGCTGACCGTGGCACCGTGGGCGCACTTTACGTCGTTTGCCACAATTTCAAGCTGGGGTTTAGTATCTACACGTGCTTTAGGAGACAAGAGCAAATTACGGCTGAGCTGAGCGGCATTGGTTTGCTGAGCCGCTTTAGGCACTTCAATTCTGCCGTTAAAAATCGCTCGCGCTCGGTCATTTACAATGCACTTGTGCAACTGCTTGGCAATGCAGTGGGGCTGGGCAAAGTGAATGAGAGAGTGGGTGTCACTAAGCTGTGTTTCAACCGCAAGGTTAAGTCCATTCAGGTGAGTTTCGATTTGGATGCCCGTCAACACAATTTCTGGATTATGGCGAGAAATCTGCGCACCTATACTTAGGGTAGTCAGCGCGTACCGACTATCGCGGGCTTGAGTAACGGCGGTTTTGCCAATGTGAAACGCGGTGGCAGACTCTCGTTGGGTGCGGGTATGGCGCAGTTGAGCGTTTTTAGCCACAAACACTTCAGTAACAGCATTTGTCCAGTAAGAGCCTTCGCCTGTCGCCCCATATTCTTCAATGAGCGTGGCAGAACTTCCCGCTTCGGCAATAACGAGGGTTCGGGGGGCGGTCATGGTGGGTTCAGCGCCAGGAATGGTCAAGAACAGCAAATGAAGAGGCGTTTTAATAACCTGGTTTTTGCTAACCCGAATCACAACGCCATCGGTGAAGCTGGCGGTATTGAGGGCGGTAAAGACTTCGTTCATCCCCTGCTGTTGTGAAAGGTAGGGCTGAATTGTCTCATCCGAGGTTGCTAAAGGCTGCACCGTTATGCCCGCTGGGAGTGCATCCAGGGTCGAGTGTTCGGGGGAGAATACGCCATTGATGACCACCATTCTGATCGGAAGATCAGAGGCTGTCCAAGCTTCTAACTCAGTTGCGGTGATGGCGGCAGGCTGAGCAGGCCTAAAGGTGGTTCGATACAGCGCGGATAGATCGGTGAAACGCCAATCTTCATCGCGGGTACTAGGGAGCGCCTGGTCATGCAGCAGGTTTTGGGCGCGATCGCGCACGTTTTGAAGCCAGCCAGTCTGAGTCAACGGGCTACGCTGTGCGAGAAGTTGATCAAGGTACTGGGTGCGATCTTGCTCACTCACCAAGGTCTTTCCTTCAGTCAATTCTTCGAGGCTAGAAACTTGGAGGCTCATCGGGCACCTACTTCAACGGGTTCGTTGTCAGTAATCCAATCGTAGCCGCGTTCTTCGAGTTCTAGAGCGAGTTCTTTGCCGCCTGTGGTCACAATACGACCGCCTTCCATAACGTGGATGTAGTCGGGCACAATGTAGTCGAGCAAACGCTGATAGTGGGTGATCATCAAAACGGCATTGTCAGGCTTGGTGAGTTGATTCACGCCATTTGCAACAATTCTGAGGGCATCAATATCTAAGCCAGAATCCGTTTCATCCAAAATGGCAAGGGTAGGCTCTAAGAGCGCCATTTGCAGAATTTCGTTGCGCTTTTTCTCGCCGCCAGAGAAACCTTCGTTAACGCTACGGTCGAGGAAAGCGGGGTTCATTTTGACGATTTCCAGCTTTTCGCGGATGAGATCGTCAAAGTCAAAGGCGTCAATTTCTTCGAGTCCTTTATGTTTTTGCTTAGAGTTATAGGCAACCCGCAAAAAGTCGAGATTGCTCACCCCTGGTATTTCAAGCGGGTATTGAAAGGAGAGAAAGATGCCTTCCCGAGCGCGATCTTGAGGTTCTAAGCCAAAAAGGTTTTGGCCTTTGAAGAAGACTTCGCCGCCTGTAACGGTGTAGGCAGGGTGTCCGGTTAAGACTTTAGAGAACGTGCTTTTGCCAGAGCCATTAGGTCCCATAATGGCGTGGATTTCGCCTGCTTTGATCTCTAGGCTGAGTCCTTTGAGTATTTCGATGCCGCCAACTTCGGCGGTGAGGTCTTTAACTGAGAGGATGACCTCGCTGTTTTCAATAATCATTCCGATGGGTGTCTCCGTCCAAAAAATAGAATCTTTTTCTCTTTCTCCCCTCTCCCGCTCTGGGAGAGGGGTTGGGGGAGAGGGTCTGTATTTTACTGCTCGTGTAGTTTCGGGTATCTAACCAACACTGCCTTCTAGTTTGAGGCTCAGAAGTCTGTCAGCTTCCACAGCAAATTCCATCGGCAGTTGGTTAAACACATCTTTACAGAAGCCGCTAATCATCATAGAAACAGCGTCTTCAGCAGAAATACCCCGCTGGCTGAAGTAGAACAACTGGTCTTCACCAATTTTAGAGGTGGAGGCTTCGTGTTCAACTTTAGAGGTGTTGTTCTGTACCTGGATGTACGGGAAGGTGTTGGCCTGGGCGCGATCGCCAATCAGCATGGAGTCACACTGTGAGTAATTCCGCGCACCATCGGCTTTGGGGCCTACTTTGACTTGGCCTCTGTAGCTGTTCTGCGATCGCCCCGCCGAAATCCCC
>JAGVDA010000102.1 GCA_020058975.1 Thermosynechococcus sp. WC_1
AGCTGTGGCTGGGGGCTATCGCTGGCAAGCATGGCTCATGAAACGCTCTACAGTAGGCTGTTTCGGAGTTGAAATAGCGCTGAGATTATCCGAAATCTAGGGTGAATACTGCATCGAGAGATAGCAAGATGGGTATCTTAATGATAATGAGCAATTTATTGCGTCACAGCCCTATTTCTCTGAGCAAGCAGCTTGGCTCACCATGAAACACAGACGTCTTCCAAAGTGGATTGCAATTGGCGTGACATTTGCAATCGCGTTAGCTGCCACCTCGTCTATTCTTGCTCTAAGGCGATGGGCTGATAATGCAACCCAAACAACCCTGCTAATGACGCAGCTACAGCTTCAGGTTTCTCGTTTGGATGGGTTGGAATGGAGAGCCATTGCTGCCAAAAAGTTGAACGCTGAGCTGAAAGCGGAGGCGAATGAAAGTGAATCTCAAGCCCGTGCATTACTCCATGACATCATGGAAAAAGGCTCTGAACAACATCCGCAAGCGCTAAATGTGGCGTATCGGAAATATATAGATGCGATTCATAAAGAATTCGTCCTTCTTGATCAGGGCAATATCAATCAAGCACTAATCGTAGACGAAGAATTAGTAGATCCCGCCTACGATGAATTGGCTGAGTTACTGCAAAAAGGTAATCAGACATTCACCATGATTGCCCAGAAGGTGAGTCAACAGGCTAACATCGGCACAATTCTGTCAATTCTGACGGCTGCCGTAGCCATTAGTTTAATACTGCAAAAAGTGGGGCGAGCCACTCGATTGACCGAACTGGCGATCGCAGAGCAAAAAATTCTCCAAGTCAGCGAAACAGCTCTCAAGCAAGAACGAGAACATTTAGAAGCTAGGGTGATAGAACGAACCCAGGCCCTAGACGACAAAAATCAACTGCTCTCCCTGACGCTAAAGCAACTTCAATCTGCCCAAATTGAGCTTATTGAGTCAGAAAAAATGGTGGCATTAGGCCACTTAGTTGCAGGCATCGCTCACGAGATCAATACACCCTTGGGAGCCATTCAAGCCTCAGCAGGCAATATGACCAAGGCACTCCAAGAAACATTGGCAGAGTTTCCGCAACTTGTGCAGCGGCTCAATAGTGAGCAGCAGACTACTTTTTTTGCTCTGCTTCATCGAGTTATACAAAGTCCAGCGCCTGTTACCTCAATCGAAAAACGTCCTTTGAGAAGGGCATTGACCCAGCAGCTCGAAGCCTACGGCTTCGAGAATGCGAGACAGTTGGCAGATCGTCTTGTCGATCTTGGTATCTGGGAAGGGGTTGAACCGTTTGTGAGCCTGTTACAATCTGCTGAAGGTTCATGGGTATTGCAGCTTATCTATAACCTAAGCCGTATTCAGGGCAATAATCGAATTATTCAAACTGCGGTAGCACGCGCCTCAAAAATTGTGTTTGCCTTAAAAAATTATGCTCGATTTGACAAAAGTGGAGAGCAACAGGCCGTACAGGTCGCAGCAGGGATTGAGACGGTTTTAGAGCTATATCATAGCCAGCTTAAACACGATATTGAAGTGGTGCGTCGCTATGAGGAAATCCCAGAATTTTGGGGATATCCAGACGAGTTAGTGCAAGTCTGGACAAATTTAATTCACAATGCGATTCAGGCAATGAATGGCAAGGGCATACTTGAAATTGTGGCATCTGTTCAGCAAAATCAGGTGATTGTGCAAATTATTGACTCTGGTAGCGGTATTCCGATAGAACTTCAGCCCAAAATATTCACCCCTTTCTTTACGACCAAACCGCAAGGGGAAGGGAGCGGGTTGGGGTTAAGTATTTGTCAAACGATTATTGAAAAACATGAAGGCCATCTTGACGTTAACAGTTGCCCCGGACGCACAATTTTTACCGTTAGCCTTCCTTTAAAGCAAATTCAGGAAAATGCTCCCGACAGCGGCACCGATTTACAATCTTTTACGCTTGCAACCCAATCTAGTTAAAGTCATGACAAACTCTGCCATCCTCTGTGTCGATGATGAACAAATGATTCTCGAAAGCCTTCGAGAGCAGCTCCAGCGGCATTTTGGCGATCGCTACCTTTACGAAGTTGCAGAAGGCGTCAATGAAGCTTGGCAAGTGATCGAAGAACTCTATGACGAAGGCATTAGACTCTTGGTGATTGTGTCAGATTGGTTGATGCCAGAGGTGAAAGGCGATGAATTTTTGATTGCCGTTCACCAACGCTACCCCGACATCGTTACCGTGATGTTAACGGGGCAAGCAGACGAAGCCGCCATCGAACGGGTTCGAGCTGAAGCAAACCTTTACGCTTGCCTACGAAAACCCTGGACTGAGACAGAGTTAGTCCAGCTCATCACAACGGCGTTGAGGTAGGTGATGAGACCTGCAATTATATGCGTCGATGACGACCCCATGGTGCTTGCGAGCTTAGGGGAGCAGCTCAGCCGTAGGCTGGGGCAAGACTATGACATTGAGTCAGCATTGAGTGCTACAGAAGCCTTAGAACTCCTTTTCGTGCTGCATGAGGAGGGTGTTGAAATTCCTGTCATTATCTCTGACCAAAGAATGACAGGGATATCTGGTGACGAGCTATTAACCCAGGTGCATTTACAATATCCCAAGATCTTAAGCATCTTATTGACGGGTCAAAGTAGCTTAGAAGAGATTGCAGTAGCGGTCAATTGCGCAAACCTTTACCGCTATATTGCCAAACCTTGGAATGAAGCCGATCTGCTTCTAACGGTCATGGAAGCGTTGAAGTACTATTTCCAAGAAGAAGAGATGATCGCGCAGCGAGAAGCGCTTTGCAAAGCCAATCAGAGACTAGAAAAATCTCTATCTTTATTACAGGCAACCCTAGAATCTACCGCTGATGGCATTTTGGTGGTTGATAACACAGGGCATGTCACTCACTGCAATCAAAAGTTGATTGAGATCTGGGACTTAGAAGCTAATCTGAACCCAATTACGCAAGATAATCGGATTCTTGAAGCGATCTTAGACCAGCTCCAAGAACCCGCGCTGTTGCTTAACTCAATGGGACAGGCGTCTCAACCTACTATCTCGAGCCAGAGCGACATTTTGACACTCAAAAATGGCAAAGTCATCGAGTGTTATTCTCAAGCGC
>JAGVDA010000313.1 GCA_020058975.1 Thermosynechococcus sp. WC_1
CTATGAAAATCATATTTGATGATTACCTTCCAAAATGGAATTACACTGCCAAACCTCAGAATCCTTAATTCGGGGTCTTATTTAATCCACGATCCTTAGATACTTCAAACAATGGCTCGGATACCCGCTTTCAGGTTGAAGGATGGCTGCAACATTTTCACAAAATACAGTGAGATACCGTTTATATTGGGGGACTCATTGACTCAGTTGAGTTTGCAGTTGATCATAGAAATGAAGGGTAGTCATGGTGTTATCTGAAGTTGAGGAACTTAAGCATTTCATGTATGCCCCCCCTCTCTGATACCCTTAAAAAGCTAGAAAGCTTTCGTTGACAAGACCTTGAGCGATTGAGGACTTTTCTGCACCACTAAGGCTCAAAGAAGATATGTGTTTTCCTCTTTGACGTTATGGCAGTGAGTGCAAAGCAAAGACTGCCTCTCTCCTATTCAGTTCAAACACCAGTTCTAAGCACTATTTCCTAATCTATCTAGCCTAGAATTTTTGATTTTACTAAGTCTATTTATGCAACAACGCCAGCCCTTGAGCCTCAATTGGAAGTGGTTCCGTCTATTTGGGGAAGCCCGTACGCGGATTCTGATCTGGTATGTTGGCGTCATTGTGTTGTTTATTGCGATCGCTATTCCAGTCATTCGCCATCTCATTTTTGAACGAGTCGAAGATCGAGTTAAAGGAGACTTAAACGAAGAAATTGAGAATTTTAGAGAATTGCTCACCGATGGCCCCATCTATGCCGATGAGCCGACCGTGCAGAAGTTACAAAGAGACGGCGAAGCCATTCCAAAAGGGTATCCAACCAATCGTAAGGAGCTATCGTCACTGTACGAGATTTATTTATCTCGACAGATCCCTGAAGATGATACGTTCTTGATTGCGTTTTTAGATGGCGACCTCTACAAGTCAAGCCCCAGGGCACTGCCACCTTTACTAGATCAATCTTCTGAGCTTATGCAGCGTTGGGGCAACCTCGAACGGTCGCAGCAAGGCACACAAGAAACCCAAGATTTTGAGGTAGGCACTATCTTATACAGTGCTGAGTCCATACGCCTCAACGGTAAGACCTTAGGAACGTTTGTTGTGATTCATACCACGGCTGGCGAGCAAAACGAAGCCTTAGAAGCTTTTCATGTCGTGGTTATGGTGATGGTGGTGGGTCTGGCGCTGGCGCTAGCGTTCATCTGGCTGGCGGCTAGTCGGGTTTTGGCTCCTTTGCGAACGCTGTCTGCAACGGCACATTCTATTACAGAGTCTGACCTATCAAGACGGATTCCAGCCGAAGGGAAAGGTGAAATTGCGGAGTTAGCTCAAACCTTTAACGAAATGATGGATCGGCTTCAGGAGTCTTTTGAGTCTCAGCGAGACTTTGTGCATGATGCAGGCCATGAGCTTCGCACGCCTATCACGATCATCCGAGGACACCTAGAGCTGATGGGAAACGACCCAGTAGAGCAGCAAGAAACCGTTGCCCTTGTGTTAGACGAACTTGATCGCATGAGCCGCATGGTAGGCGAGCTATCTTTGTTGGTCAAGGCGGAGCGGCCTGACTTTTTGCAGCCAGAGACGGTAGATATTGAGACCTTTATGGAGGAGCTATACACGAAGGCAACAGCGCTTTCTTTAGATCGAGATTGGCATTTAGAGGCAACGGCAACGGGTCAGTTTATGCCCGATCGCCAGCGTCTAACAGAAGCGGTGATGAATTTGGCTGAAAATGCGGTGCAGCATACCGAGGCTGGAGACCGCATTACCCTTGGTGCAGATCTAAAGCAAAACACACTGCGACTGTGGGTGCGCGATACGGGTACAGGCGTTGCGCCAGAAGATCAGCAGCGAATTTTTGCGCGGTTTGCACGGGCGGCAAAACAACGGCGACGCTCGGAGGGGACAGGGTTGGGGTTAGCCATTGTCAAGGCGATCGCCGAAGCGCACCACGGTCAAGTCACCCTTGAGAGCAAACTGGGAACCGGATCGACCTTTACCCTCGTCTTACCCCTAAGCCCGACGGGCAGCATATCTTTGAAGGCTACTGCACCATGAATAGAATTCTGATTGCTGAAGATGAGCCACGGATTGCCTCCTTTGTCGAAAAAGGGCTGAAATCCCATGGGTTTACCACAATGTTAGCCACAACGGCTCAAGAAACCCTACAGATGGCGCTAGGGGGAGACTTTGATCTAATCTTGCTAGATTTAGGACTCCCAGGCAAAGATGGTCTTGAAGTTTTAGCAGAGCTACGCGGTCAGGGAGAGCAAGTTCCGATTATTATTTTGACAGCCCGTGATGAAATTCAGCAGAAGGTGGCTGGGTTTGAAAGCGGTGCCGATGACTATGTGACCAAACCGTTTCGATTTGAGGAACTGTTGGCTCGCATTCGGGCAAGGCTGCGCCAAAATACTGGGGGGCAAGCGCAGGAGGTTCTGGAGCTATCGGCGGGTGGGGTAGTGCTAGATCTGCGATCGCGCAAAGTTAGGATGGGTGATGGTGAGCTGGAGCTACCCGCCCGTGAGTTTGTATTAGCGGAAACCTTTTTTCGACATCCGGGACAGGTGATGAGCCGAGAGCAGCTACTTGATCGGGTGTGGGGGTACGATTACGACCCTGGCTCCAACATCGTAGATGTCTATGTGGGCTATTTACGCAAAAAACTCGGCAGCGATTTAATTGAAACCGTTCGGGGGATGGGCTATCGCCTAAGAGCATGAGGATTTTCCTCTCGAGTATATTTTTGGACTGAGATGAAACCTAATTTATTTCTGTTTTTGCTGGTGTCTATCATGGGCAGTGGCGGGTTGCTGCCTGAAACAAGTCAAGCGGCGAATCGTACCTGTACAGGATCGCTTGGATCCATCACTGTAGATAACCTTAGTGTTGCGAATGGTCAAACCTGCTATCTGAATGGAACCACCGTGAAGGGCAACCTTTTTGTGGGGGCTAATGCAACGCTTATCGCATCTGGTCTCAAGCTTTCGGGTAATCTTCAGGCTAGGAGCGCTGCTCAGGTGAGCGTCACTTTTTTCTCTACCATTGATGGAAATGTTGAGGTTCAGCGCAGCCGTAGCGTCAATATTTCTGCGGCCAAAGTTGATGGAAATTTAATGTTTATTGCCAACACGGGAGCTGTAAGCGCTCTTGGTAGCCACATAGAGGGAAATGTGGAAGCCGTGCAAAACTCAGGTGGAGTTTTAATTCGTAATAATCGCATTGAAGGCAACCTGATCTGCAAAGGCAATCGACCTACTCCCACAGGCAATGATAATGCCGTTGAAGGCAATAAAGAAGGCCAGTGCGATCGCCTCTAACAACAATAAGATGCGCCTCAGATGAGAAAAGTCTCATGCAGAACCGATAGGCACCATAGGTATATTGGGTAGGTTAGGGTTATCTCCCAATGGCTAACGTTATGAACCAGATTTTGATTGCCGAAGATGAGTCTCGTCTTGCTGCTTTTGTAGAAAAAGGGCTCCGGCAATATGGCTATGAAACAATCGTGGCAGAAGACGGGTGCCAAGCCTTAGCCATTACTCAAACCGAAGAGATTAAGCTGCTGCTGCTTGATTTAGGACTGCCCATCAAAGATGGTTGGACTGTCTTAAAGGAATTACGTAGCCAGGGCAAACAGTTCCCCATCATTGTCATTACGGCCTTTAGCGATGATAAAAGTCGTGCTGTTGCTCTAGCTGCTGGCGCAACGGACTATATGACGAAGCCCTTTCGATTTAGCGATTTACTCGAAAAGGTAAAAGCTTACTTGAGTCAAGCAAACATGGGACTCAACTAAGCATTTAAGCTGCATTCTATGATCAATACTCCGGACTATGCAGCGACAATTGCATAGACCTAATGACAATTCCATAGACCTCTGTTGAAATCAGGATCTATCTCCAGAATGAGACCGCACCTGTAATAGAGAACGTCTGGGTCATTTCCACTCCCATTTGGCCTAATACAGAAAAGACACTAGGATTTGTACTCCCGACAAAGAGGTACACCTAGTGCCAGCTCCTATTAAACATCAACAGGTTCAACTTTATATGAAGACAAAGGAATCAGGGTCTTCACAGAAGACCTCTGCTGCTAAGGCAGGCATATCCCCTCGAACTGCTCGCCGAATCGAAAGCGGCACCCATCGTCCAAACCGAGGCCGTCCTCACGACTGGAAAACTCGCCCTGATCCTTTAGACGGATTATGGGAAAGCGAGCTACTTCCCATGCTGGAGAAAGAACCGCGTCTAGAAGCGCTGACCCTATTCGAGGCACTTCAAGAACAGCACCCCAAGGTC
>JAGVDA010000183.1 GCA_020058975.1 Thermosynechococcus sp. WC_1
CAAATCGCCACGCTACGATGGCTACCATAGAAGCAAACTAGGGTTCCCTCAAATTATTTGGCAAAGCATCGTCAAAACCTATCGTGCGCCCGACAAAAAGGCAAAAACCGGAGATCCATCCCTATTTTTAGGCATGGCACAGAGTATTCGCCCAACCGGAAACCAGCCCCAGAGCATCTCTCCTTACAATATCGACATTGAACGCATGGTTCCATACCGTAAAAAATAGAGCCAGCAACCAATAAAAAAAGCACCCCTTTATGAAGGGGTGCTTTTTTTTTAGAACAGTGTTTCATTCCGCAGCACCATGCGTAGTGCCGCTGCCGCCGCCACTCTCGCATCCTCCTGGGGAATCGTCATCCCCATCGCTGCCAACACCACCGCTACCTTCTGTGCCAGTGCATCTCGATAGACCAAAAAATCAGACCCCACCAATCGAAAAAGTGGTACTAAATCAACCGCCCCCGCCGTACAGGCTCGCTCTCGGAGAACGGGAAAATCATTAGACAATTCTGGCATTGTGAGGAGAACCGGAATCGGCTCGAAAGAAACTGCTAACGCCTCAAAAAAGGATGCAAAGTCGCCATTATTGACCGTCAGTAGATCTACTAAAAGTAGGTGAGGTAGCCTCTCCCCCGCCGTCTCTATTTGTCGAAGAGAGTGAAAAATTGAGACCTCACTCGGCAACCAGATCACCGAAACCTGAAGCGCCATTAACACCTCGCGCCAAAGCTGCCCGTGGAGTAGCGACGGCTGATGCATCAGCACCGTTCGTTCGTGTGGAACCTGATCCGAAACTGGAGACGCGATAAACTGCATCTCCAAACGATTCCCCACGCGAATGAGATCGCCATCTTGTAAAAGCGTTGGCACCCTCACCGGCTGAAAATTAATAAATGAACCATTGCGGCTGCCCAGATCTACCCAAAAAAACTGATCACAGCGGGGCATCTGGAGAATCATGGCATGAGCGCGTGATACCATGCGGTCTGGCAAAAAAATAGAGCAGTCTGGCGCGCGACCTACCGACCAAGACGACCTCCCTAACAGCAGCATCTGATAAAGCCCCGACGTTGAACGAATCAAAAGACGCGGGAGCGACATCGACAGCGCCGTAAAATCATCCCCTTCAAAGTGCTGCTCCAAAAACCGGAAAGCCTGTAGCGCCTCCATTGGTCGGGCGAACAAAAACCCTTGCCCATACACACAGCCCATTGCCCGTAACTGCGCCACCTGCGCCACCGACTCCACCCCCTCTGCCACCGCATAGAGCGCTAGCCCTTGAGCCAGCGTCAAAATCGTGCGGACAATCTCTAAATTTTCAGACGACTCAATGCGCGCCACAAACGAAAGATCGACCTTTAGCCCATCTACCGGTAGCCGATCCAAATTACTCAGTGCCGAAAACCCTGTGCCAAAATCATCAATACAGAGCTGAATCCCCATCGCCCTCACCGCCTGAAGCTGCGCCAGCACCTGCTCAGACTGCTCCACTAGCAACTCCTGCGTCATCTCAATCCTGAGTTGCCTAGGAGTCATCTCAGCGCGAGCCAACACCGCCTGAAGCACCGGAATCAAGTCCGGATGCGCTAGCTCAGGACTCGATAGATTCACGCTCATAAACGTTCCCTGCGCCATCGGAAAACGTCGATGCCAGAGCGCCATCTGGGCACAAGCCGTTGCCAACACCCAGTGTCCAATTGCTACTATCAGCCCCGCCTCCTGCGCCACTGGCAGAAACTCCTTTGGCGCAAGAAGCCCACGTGTAGGATGAAGCCAATAGACAAATGCCTCAAACCCTTCCAAAACAGAAGACTCCAGCCTTACTATCGGCTGATAGAGTAAACAAAACTCCTGATTGGCGATCGCACGGCGGAGATCGTTTTCAAGCTCCAGACGCGCCACCGCATGAATATGCATCCCTGGCTGAAAAAGTGCATAGCAAGCCTTCCCCATCGCCTTCGCCTGATAGAGCGCAATATCCGCATCGCGAATCAGATCCTCTGCACTCTCATAAGCCGGCAAACTTAACGCAATGCCAATACTCGTCGTCGAAAAAATTTCATGCTCATCCACCTGAAACACCGCCGCCATATCCGTCAAAATGCGTTCGGCGACCTGCACTACATCCTCAAGGCCATGCACCGCATCAATGAGCATCGTAAACTCATCTCCCCCCAGGCGCGCCACCGTATCGCCTGGACGAATGCAGGCTCCCAGTCGCGCCGCCACCTGCACCAAAAGTAAATCCCCCGCACGGTGCCCAAGACTGTCATTAATAACCTTAAAGCGGTCTAAATCGAGAAATAAAACCGCAAACTGATAATCAAGATCGCGCTGAAGCCGCCGTACTGCCTGAGCCAGACGATCTAAAAACAAAGACCGATTGGGTAGCCCCGTAAGCTTGTCATAAAACGCATCTAGTCTAAGCTGGCTCTGCGCCTGCTTCAGCGCCGACACATCCGTCATCAGCCCTTCTAGGGAGCCATCTGCTGCAACATACCCCTGCTCTAAAAACCAGCGAATCTCCCCAGATCGCGTTCTAATGCGGTACTCAACAGCGTAAGGTTGATGCGATGCCACCGCTACCGCCACCTTCCTTAGAAAAACTGCCCAATCCTCCGGATCAATCAGGTCATTAAACGCCAAGCTATCTTTAGAAAGCGCAATTAATTCTTGCGCAGAAAACTGCGTCAGTGCCAGACAAGACTCAGACAAATAGTAAACCGAGCGATCTGCATCCAGATATCGACTAAACGCGATACCAGGAAGGGAACGTAAGCGTAGAGCCGCCGGTTCATCATCATAAGAGAGAGGCTCTCGCGTCAAAACTCAACCTTTAAACGTTATAAAACAGCCGAAAAACCCAAAGACTACCTTAACCCTCAACTAATCCTAGCGACAAGAATAACCCAAAATCAAAAAAAATCGCACTCACTCGCCCTGCGCCCCGTCCTATTCGCTTCATCTAAGATAAAGATCTAGATAGCAAAAAGACCGCTATGGCGTATCAATCTTTACCCCCCCAGCCCGTGCAAAGTAAGAATTGCTATCTCATGGAAATGGTGCGAATGCACACGTTTCCCTCGCAATATCGAGAAAACCTATGTCAGATTTTGACACAACCCCCTGCGTTCCTCGAAACCCTTGTTTCCCAAATTGCTGCGATTGCGACGGCACAGTACAGTGCGCAAATCCAGACCGAACCCTCCACTCTCAACATTGCCCTTGAAGCTTTACTTCAGCGAGCTTTCCGGCAGTATCACCTGTGGGACAAAATTAGCCAAGAAGTGTGGGTCAACTTGCTGACCTGGACCGTGCAAGATCTCGAGATTCCCATTGCCCTTAGCGTCATCCAAAACATTGCCCAAGCGCCTTATCG
The DNA here is from genome assembly GCA_020058975.1 of Thermosynechococcus sp. WC_1. Taxonomy (GTDB): domain Bacteria; phylum Cyanobacteriota; class Cyanobacteriia; order Thermosynechococcales; family Thermosynechococcaceae; genus JAAURS01. The sequence continues at coordinate 3,383 of JAGVDA010000183.1, forward strand.
AGAAGATCTTTGGCACCTTTTGATTAGCCCCGCCACAGATTCACACAATTCACCTGCGCCCTCCACCCCCGCCTGTGTTCTCGAAATCTTATTAGAGAAACTAGAACCTCTAATTTGCCAAGACCTAATGACCCAAATTTTAGAAAACCCCCAAGCCTTAGAACCACTTTTTCTTGGGCTTCCCCCTCAACAGTCCATCCTAGAGATTGCTCTGCCTGCTTTGACCCTACATCCCTGCAATGCCCTCGTCGAATCCCCCCCCGAAATCTCTGATTACGTTCCTGTCACGCCTCCATCGCCCTCCGCAACACCCATCGTTTTAGAGCATTATTTGACCCGCCCTAGCGAACTGCATCGTCTGCCCTGGGAACTAATGGGTCAAATTAAACAGCAGTGTGGCTTGCCTATGGTGCAACTGCTGTTTCTTTTGGTGGGCTATACCATGCGCCACCCCCACTCTTTCACCCTGACCCACCGCGAGATTCTAGAGCAGCTCGACTGGGGTGCATCAGCAGATCAGCCTTCTTCACCCCCTGATCTGCCGTATTTATTGAAGCAGATCGACACCCTCACTCTCACCACCTTCTGGATGAGCGAACCAACCGCCGCAGCTCAAGTCGAAGCCATTTCCATCAGTGGACATCCTTGGGAGATATTGAGTAAAACCCAAGGCACCCTGGACTGGGTAACAGGCGGCATCAGCCAACCGGCTGAGTCTTCCATCACCTTGCGACCTGGACTGTGGCTGCATCATCTGTTCGAGAAAGGCGGACTGAGCGCCCAGAGCGCGTGGGAAACCTTCGGTCAGCTTGCCCTAACGCTACTAGAGCGTGACCACTGCCGTGACCCATTTCTCATCAGCCTGCTGACTGTGCTGAGTCTCAACGCCCCCGAACCGCAGCCCGAAGTAAGACCATCCTGTTATACCGTTCATACTCTCTTAGATGCCACCCTGCCTACCACTGTCCTTGAAACGCTACAGCTTCATCCCGACATCGCCCCGACGCTCTTTAAGATTTGGTATCAGGCATTAGAATCTCTTGTAACCCTAGGTTGGACGAGTCGTCCCATAGCGCAAGCCCAGCCGACTGACTTTTATATTGCACCTTTCCCAGACTGGCTGAATATCCATTGCCATCGTCGTAAACCCTCGGACTGGATAGCGCAATGGCTAGTGCAGCCATTGCATTTTATAGCGCCGTTGTCGGCTATTTCAGAGCCTTCTAGCGCGCGCCCCTTGCCCAGCGTCGCGACGGGTTCTCGTCGTCTTAGTCTCGATCGCTTGAGCGGGTCAGCAATCCGAAGAGCGCGTAAAGGAAAAGCGCTTACGCAATCGCAGCTTGCTGACATGCTGCACGTTCATCAAAGCCTGATCGCCAAAATCGAAGTCGGCCAGCGTACCGTAACTGAAGACCTGGAGCGCTCTTTGCGACAGGTCTTAGAGCTGTAGCGATTCCCCTTACCTAATGAGCTTTTTTCCGTTGTTCTTGCTGGGCAATGGATTCGATGCGATGTTGGCGACTGCCATAGTTCAAACCAGCCTGAACATGAACAGGCTCATTCGAGAGGCACACCATGAACACTTACAAACCGATCTTTGGCGATCGCCCTGAGCTGCTGCAAGTGTTCCTGACGCGACACTGACAGCGGAATCATTTGCTGAATTTCATTGAGCAACAGTGCCGTATCCAGAGGTTGTTCTAGATACAGCGCACTGTATAGCGCATTAATCACCACCTGCTCTAGCTCAGCTCCATTAAAGCCATCTGTCGCCGCTAGGAGTGCAGCAAGGTTGAATTGCTCAGGCTCCTGAAGGTGCCGCCGCAGATGAATTTTAAGGATTGTCTCGCGTTCTGACGGCAAGGGGAGATCAACAAAAAAGATTTCATCAAAGCGTCCTTTTCGCAAAAATTCGGGTGGGATTTGAGAAATATCGTTGGCTGTGGCGACTACAAATACTTCTTGGGTTTTTTCCTGCATCCAAGTCAGCAAAAAGCTAAACAATCGCTGGGTGAGTCCCCCATCTGAGTCATTGCGGCTACTCCCACAGCTCTTTTCAATTTCATCAATCCACAAGACAGACGGTGCCATAGACTCAGCCATGCGGATAGCACGGCGAAAGTTGCCTTCCGATTCTCCGACATACTTGTTATAAAGCCGTCCCACGTCTAGCTTCAGCAGCGGCATATTCCATTCACGGGCGATCGCCTTTGCCGCCAGGGATTTACCGCAGCCTTGAATGCCCACAATCAAAATGCCCTTTGGCGCACACAAGTTTAGCGCGCGCGCCTTTTCGCTATATCCAACTTTTGCGCGGGTCAACCATCGTTTTAGACCATCAAACCCACCCAGTTCCGCCGTATTTTCAGGTGTGGGTAAATATTCCAAAACGCCATCGGTGCGGATTACCTGTGCCTTGCGATGGAGGATCTGCTTAATATCCTTCGCGGTGAGTTTGTAGTCATCTAGTGCTGCGTAGGCTAAGACCTGGCGAGCCTGTTTCAAGGTCATTCCACTGAGGGAATGAATGAGGGTTTTGATCTCATCGGGCTGAAGATCGACCTGGATGTGATGCTTGGCGGTAAAGGTGCGAATCACATCCCGAACGCTTTGGGCTAGCTCATCAAGGTTGGGAAGTGGAAAGTCGACATAAACCGCATCATGGGCAATGTCATGAGGCAACGTAACGGAATTTCCTGACAGTATTAAGGCAGAGCGGGTTAGGGAAAACCGTTGAGCCAATTCTCTGAGTTGGCGAGCAATGGCAGGGTCATCTAGATACTGGGCAAAATCTTTGAGCCAAAACACGGCTTTGAGAGTCATCGTCTCAATATGCTGTAGCAGTGCCAATGGCTCTGCCGTATTACCAATAGTGGTGGGCTTAATGGTGCCAGGTGGGGCGTACCCATTCGTCCAGGGCACATCCATCGGGCCAGGTGAACGAATTAATCCTCGGGTACGACTCCACTCAAACATCGGAAATGCCATGTCCTGGATGGCAGTCTGTAAAAGGCTCTGTACTCGTTCTTCTTCAACGGTTTCAAAGACGATAATAGGATGGAAGGACTGAATTAGGGTTTGAATCTCTTTGGTAGACTGTGAGTGCGGCATTGAACCCTTTGTCGTTTCTTTCAAGATTCCCGAATTTAGTACATAGGTTGCAGTTGCTGCGATTTAGACCTAGGGAGATCGCCACAACCCATCCATCAGGGCGCTAACGTACCCTTGCGCCAGCGCGTTTTCTCATACCAAGCCGCCACCTCAGGCATCCAAAGCTGGAATTTTTCAAACATTAGCTCCGTCATCACGCGGGTTTCGGGCTGTACGTCAAATTTGCCCCGAATGTCTAACAAGTGCATAATGGCGCGGGCATTCCCCGACATAACCCAGTGTTGCCGCACATCAAACGGAATTAAGCCCCGTGCGTGTTCTTCTGCTAGCCCTTGCGCAATGCGCTCGGCATAGCGTTTGCATCCCATACGGCACCACTCTAGGTCTTCTTGCCGTTGCTCTAAGGTGTATTCGTACTTTTTGCCTTGGCGATCGCTGTAACTCCCCACAGGGCGCAAATAAAATACATCTTCGAGGTCTTCTTTGCCCTCCAAAACCTCTAAAATTCTTTGACCCGTGTACCTAAAACTTTGGACGTCAAAGCTTACGTTCCGATGTGTACGCACCTGCTGCATGACGCTATGGGGGAAGTAACCAAAGTTCAAGACGAACTGCGGATGCTCAAACGGCCCGTAATGCCCTCGATTGCCCTGGAGCAAATATTTAACGATTAATTCTCCAGCCTTCGCCTCTTCTGGAATTTCCGCTCTTTCGTCGTAGACAAACCCTTCAGCATAGTCTTGGTGCATCCCCATATAAATAATCTGCTGGGGGTTGGGGGTTTGTGAAATGACTTCAACTTTAAAGCGTGGATCCATAGAAAATAAGAGCTAGGGTAATCTATTGGTCTGCGCAGCGCAAGTGCTGCACACCATTTTGTCAGGATACTGTACTTGCTGGACTAAAGATTAACTAAAAGCCTGTCTTAAAGAGTAGGCAGCGCAACGGACTTATGTTTGACCTTCAGCACAATCAGCGTCATGTCGTCGTTTTGGATGCCCTGTCGTCCAATAAAGGACTGTACCTGTGCAAAGAGGTAGTCTAGGATGTCCTGTGGGCTTTGGCAGCGGTGACAGGCATCATAAAACGCCTTCTCTAAATTTTCTTCTTCAAAGCGATCGCCACTGGGATTTGCCGCATCGGTAAACCCATCGGTGTAGTAAATGAGGGTATCGCCAGGGTAAAGCTGAACCTCACTTTCGCAGAACTCAGTGTTGATATCGAGTCCAATCAACATACCGTCGGTGTCTAGGCGCTCAATACGGTCGGTGTGCGATCGCCATAGCAAAGGCGGATGGTGAGCGGCATTGCTGTAAAACAAGGTTTGGGTCTTGGGGTCATACTCTGAGTAAAACAGCGTCACAAACCGATTGGAGGTTTCTAAATCGCCATACATTACCGAGTTAAGATCCTGCAAAATGCGGGCAGGGGAATGTCGGTTTAAGATGTCAGTGCGCAGCATTCCCCGCGTCATGGTCATAATAAGACCTGCCGGAACGCCCTTGCCCATTACATCGCCAATGACCACACTCCAGCGGTCAGCATTGGCGTTTTGGTAAGGCTGCTTGGTAGGGTGCGTAAACGAGACGGGGATAAAGTCATAGTAGTCACCGCCCACTTGGCTTGCGGTTTTACAAACGGCAGCTATCTCTACCCCATCTATGTCTGGGCATTTATGCGGCAGTAATCGCGCCTGAATTTCAGCGCCAATTTCTAACTCGCGGGTCAGTCGCTCTTGCTTGCGTACCTGGGCATTGAGATCGTCGTTTTCAATTGCTACAGCGGTCTGGTCTGCGACGAGCTGCGCCAGCTTTTGACGGGTTTCGGTCCATTCATAGTCAAAGCTGCGACTAAAGAGGTACAGTCGCCCGCGCTCTTGTAGCTCAACGTGACGGACTAATACACCCGTGCTAAACCAGCGATACTCATCTTTTAGTAGGCGGCTTAACTGCTGCTCTAGCAAGACAGAATATTTGTGGGGCAAAACAGGGCTGCCGTTGAGCGACTCAATGGCAGTCTCAATGGCGTAGCGGATGTTGCGAGACTGATTGCTCTCATGAAAAAAAAGCTGATCGATGGAAACTTGACCGTTAGGCCGAAATAAGACCAATGCCGCTGCATCTGCATCCGTCACGCGACTGACAATCAGCGGAATGAGTGCCAAAAATTGATTGAGATTATTAAAGCTGCGCAGTGAAAAACTGAGGGAACTGAGTAAGTCTTGAACCTTTCTTTGCTCACGCTGAAGCCGTGCGACTAATTTCTTTAAGGCAGATACTGATGCCGTGGTCGTCATGCCCTGAAGCGTCTGCTCCAGAGTTTCAGGGGGTTGACTAGGCTTTGGAACCGCAGTCAAAAAGGGTGGGTGTGCGCCTTCCATTACAAGACCAAAGCGAATTCAGCGAATCTATCAGATGTTCTGAACAGACAGCTTAACACCCTTATCTGCAAAAAAGTGTGCCGTGAGTGAAGTTCTGTTGATTCACCAACAGAACGTCTGTTTATGGTGAACAAAACGAAGGATTCTGGCACGCGGATTAGTTACTGAGCAAAGCCTCAACAAATTCGTAGCTAGAGAAGGGTCGCAGATCTTTAATGCCTTCGCCAGCGCCAATAAACCGAATGGGCAGACCCAACTGCTGCACCACGGCTAAGGCAACGCCCCCTTTTGCTGTACCGTCTAGCTTCGTTAATACAACGCCAGAAAGCTGAGCCGCTTCTGAGAAAACCTGGGCTTGTCGCAAACCATTTTGACCTAGGGTTGCATCTAGCACCAGTAATGACTCTATTTTGGCGTGGGGCGCTTTTTTATCAATAATCTGACGCACTTTCCGCAGCTCATCCATCAGGTTCTTTTTATTTTGGAGACGGCCTGCGGTATCAACTAATAGAAGCTCGGTATTGCGAGACTGGGCAGCGGCGATCGCATCAAACACCACTGCTGCCGGATCTGTATTTTGACCAGGGTTGGCAATCACTTCTACATTGCTGCGCTCTGCCCAGACTTTGACCTGCTGCACAGCGGCGGCACGGAACGTATCGGCAGCGGCGACCAAGCAGTTAAAGCCGGATTCGGTGGCAACATGGGCAATTTTACCAATGGTGGTGGTTTTACCTGCGCCATTAATGCCCGTCATCAGCCAGATATTGAGGGTGTCTTTTTCGGGGGCAAAGACGGGGCTATAGTTTTTCTGAATGGGTGCATCCAGAATGTCTCGGAGGATGGTTTTAAGGTAGGCGATCGCCGCATCGGGGGGCAGGGTTTCTTGCCGCATCTTGGCCTGTAGCGCCTCAATGATGGCATCGGTGGCTTCTACGCCTACATCCGCCAATAGCAGTAAAGACTCAAGCTCTGTCACCGCATCTTGGTTAAGCGGCCCTTGCCCAACAATGGCCTTGAGTTGATTGACAAATCCGAGACGGGTTTTGCCCAATCCCTGGCGCAGCTTTTGGAGCCAGTTAATTTCATCGACAGAAATATCTTCTGGTCGTCGGCCTTGGGCAGCCAATACTTCCGCAGACCATAAGAAGCCGTCATCAAAGGCGATCGCCCCCTCAGCCTCAGATGAGTCGGTTTCAGATGAGGTAGAGGCTGGAACCGATGATTGCACAGGAAATAGGGGCGCAGCCGAAAGAGGAGAAACCGCACTGGGGCTGTTTGCGGTCGCCGCAGCCGCTGTCTCTGTTTCAATTGCGGTCGCCTTCAGGCGCTCTAAGCGATCTTTGCGATCTGCCTCGGCTCTCGCCCATGCAGGCAAAGCAGCGGCAGCAGGGATGGGTTCAGAGACAGTCGCCGCTTCTGCACTTGTCGCAGCATTAGGCACTTCAGCAACCTCAGCTTCAGCCATAGGTTCGCTAACGTCGCTGAGTTCAGCGGCCTGTTCGACCTCTGAACCGACTGCCAGATTAATCTCTAAATCAATCTCTAAATCAACACTGCGCTTCTCTTCAACGCTGGATACCGAGGCTTCAGTCACATCAACGCCCGTGGGCTGCTGTCGCTCCTGAATATTTTGATAGGCCGCCTTCGCCCAGGCTAAATAATCTTCCTGTACCGCGTCGGCTTGCGGTTCGGATTCTGTCGCTTCAGGTTCAGATCTACTCGTGCGCTCGGTCTGCTTAACGGTTGGCTCCGAAGAATCATCTGGCTGGGTATACTGTCGGCGAAACCAATTGAAGGCCATTGCTCTATCCTGAAGCGGTGATCGATTTGACTAGACCTCAATTATATAGAAAGCCCAAGGACAGACTACATTCAGCGCTGCCTTAGTTTTTGGCATCATGCAAGCGGCTTGCGCGCGGTAAAGTATTTGCTCAGAAAATGAATCTCACAGGTCACTTCACTAAACCCAGCAGACTCTAGCCGCCTAGCTAAATCATCGCGCACATAGTCTTTGTAATAAGGCTCATGGAAAGTAGCCGAAAAGCCGTCCATCATGGCAGACAGTTCGGCGGAATCGTTGAGCTGAATAGAGTCGCAGATTGTAAGCGTTCCCCCTGGTGCCAGTACCCTATAACTGTCGTCAATCACATTTTGACGGGCTGTGGCAGGCAGTTCATGGAACATAAATACGCTTGTGACCGCATCAAAGTAGCCCTCTTGGTAGGGGAGTGCCTCTGCGTTGGCCTGAAGTAACTGCGGCAAATCGCCTGCATTTTGAGACAAAAGCTGATTGGCTTTGCGCAGGTAGGCAGCAGATAAATCTATCCCGTATAGCGTCGCATGGGGGAATGTGGCGCGCAACTGTCGCAGGGTGCGACCTGTGCCACAGGCAATGTCTAAAATTTTGGGCGATCGCCCCCCTTTAATTGCGTCATTCTGCAAAAAATCGCGCTTGAGCAGTGGCAAAATCCGCCGTCGCATGGGGTCTGCCATACCGCCAAACAGTAGCTCGACCTGAAGGTCATAAAGCTGTGCCGAGGTATCGCTGAGGTAGCCATCGGTTTGGTAATGGAAATTTTGCAGATAATATTTGGGGTAGCTGCTGGTATCAATCTCTTCTGCAAACTCTTGGTAGCGCTGTTCTTGGGTACGCTGCCATAGTTTTGGCAGATCTAGCCAGACGGCGGGATAGTAGCGCAGTACCTCATCCCAGGGCGTGTCAAAGAGTAGCTCAACGGGATAGAAACCTGCTTGGGCATCATTCCAATCTTGGTCTAACAGTAATTCATAGCGCTGCTTCAGATACGCTAAC